>PAOL01000044.1 GCA_002708475.1 Oleispira sp.
CTGATATTGCAAAATCGGCGGCTTGTTCTTGACCTTGCTCTTTCGCTGCAGTTGCATTTAATTCTTGGTCTTGACGCTCATCACGAATTGATTGGCGCTCTTCACCACCCGCAACAAAGTCAGCGCGCCCGGAACGTAGAAGAGATCGTTTAATATCATTCACAAAAGTATCAATCGCAATATGCTCATGTGATTTATTCGCGATACGCTGAATAATGATAGTTGGTCGTGTATTATTTTTTAGTTCAAAATCACGAGCCCAAGGGAACGACAACATATCAGTGATCATTTCTTCTGAGACCAACTGTGAATCCTTTGCATTCCAGCGATCCGATAAAGCAATCTCTTCGTTGCTATCCACGCGACTCACGCGAGTGCTAGAACAACCTACAATACTGACAGCAACCGCGGCTATCATTAGTACTTTTATTTGTTTGATTATGGTCATACTCATTTCCTTAGCGGGACTATTTAATTTCTATTACTGCGTTATAACAGCAACGGGCTTTGATGCTGTTGATGCTTCTAACGAATCTGATAATACGGTGCTCTTATTCAAATTCTCCATTGAGCGTATTTGCACTACTTTAATCTCATTCTCTTGAAGCACAACCTTTTGCTGCTGCTTCACTGTCGGCTTACTCTTATTCACAGCTGAATTAATCACAATATCATGATTACCTGCCTCCAATGGAATACGGGTTACTCTAATTTCAAAGGGGAGCATTAGCCAATTTCTTGTTTCGGCTGCATCACTTAACTGGCTAGCAAGGCGTCCTACACCTGCTAAAATACTTCCAAAATCACCGCCAGCTAGCTCCGCTGTTCGTTGAGCTGTTAGTGCTTTAAAAGCACCGCGTGTTAAGGCCAACTCGATGTCGCTACTCGCATTCAATATTTGCTCATTAATTCCCATAATTGCAGGATTAGACGCAGGATTCAACGCGAAACGTCTTCCATCAACCAAAGCGAAAGATTCACCGGGCTTATTCTTCGGCGGCGCATAATATGGCACAGTAATTCTTAAGCCTTGCCCTATTGCATTCAACAAACCAGTTTCTTCGATGCTCTTCCATACAGGGCCAAGAAAAATGGTTTTGGTAAAACCATTTAAGTTAAAGCCATGAAAGGACGCATCGTAATAGTTAATTGCCATATCCAGAAGGCTTTTATCTGCGTACACCAAATAGAACCACGCAAGCATATCCAGTGGCTGACCACTACTACTGATCACATAGGGTCTAAGCTCTAATGACCTTGTATAAGGATTAGCTCTTAATTCAATATTCATTTCTTCACGCTGCGGTACCAACCCAACATGCTCAATAATCACTAGCTGTGATTTATTATCGTAACCCTTGAGCTGATCAATTTCTTGTTTAGACAACTTTTTCTTCGCTAAGCGCGGCCATTCATTTTCATAATTGCCAGATAGACGCATCACCCTCACTACATCAAACCAAGCTTGCTTGGTCATGCTATCGCCCAGTCTAAATTGCTTGGCAAAACCATCCTCATAAGAAGTGGCTGCTTTTTGATAGCTAATACGAGCATTATCGTATTCTTTATTGGCCTCAAAAGTAATACCGGTTAAATAATGCGCCATCGCATCATCACGATATTCCAACTGTCTAGAATCTATCAGGTCACGGCGTAATGAATAAAAGATGTCTAATAAAGTAGATAACGTAGCATCGTCATCCTTTAGATCCGTATAATTCCCTTTATCTGAATTCAGTGCATTCAAGCGAATGCCCAATCTACGAGATTCAACTCGAGCACTTTCAATAGCATCAAGGTATTCATTACGGTTTTTTGAAGAAGCACTTAACGCAATATAGTTGAGTGCTTTATAGTAATTAATAAAGACCTTTTCAAAATCAGCACCAACATAATCTCCCTGCCTTGGATTAATCATAAAGGCAGCAAGGTTATTAGTAACACTGGTTGTCTCCAGCCTTTCAGCAATAATTTCGGCTTTTTCTAATAATTGATTACTTTCAAGATACTGTCCTTGCAAATGTTTTAAAACCGCAAGCTCCATATAATATAGCAATCTGTCAACACCCACTGGAGTTATAGCTGTCTTAAGTTTACTTTCGGCAGAAACATAATCCCCTGATTTAGCGGCATCAAGTGCTCCATCAAGGCCGCTACCATAAGTTGCACAACCCGAAAGAGTAAGACTCAATAACGCGATAAACAATAGCAGTAATTTATTAGAAACCATTAACATGTCGACCAAACTATTCATTCACTAATTCCATTTACTAACTCCATTTACTTAGCAGTCCATACTAATTTTTTCTGCAACCATTCAAAAGCCTGAGTTCTTTTATCTAGAGCCTCATTAACCAACTGATGACGACCGCCACTAATTAATAATAATTCTCGCTGAGGGAATTTTTGCAGCAATAAAGGCATATTGTGGCGCCACTCCACTGTTTCATCTTGATCACCTTGAACAATATTGATCGCGAGATCAGATGAATTACTCGACTCGATTTTTTTAATCCATTTCTTTAAAGCACCCACCCACTTTACCGACAAGGCCAATGGTTGCAAAGGATCATTCTGCGAGATAAAGCGTAAAAACTCTATATTATTAGAGTTCATACTGAAGTTTCTTTTAAGCTGTTTAACAAAGGGACTTAAAACTGTATGTAACAACTTAGCGCTAGTCCATCCAGTAGGACGTACTAAAGGGGAAAATAACGAGATACCTGCAAACGGTGAATTATTATTTTGAATATTCCGGGTGAGCAAATAATTGATAATAATCGCGCCACCTGTACTCTGACCAAAGACATAAAAATTATCAGGGCCTGCAGACAAATTATCCTGACACTGCTCAACCATAGACGAAAAAATATCATCGTATTCACGGAAGCTACTGATACAAGCTCGGTCTCCCGTTGATAAACCATGCCCCGGCAAATCGTACGCCACAACATTTAATCCTTGCTGCAAACAAAACTCGATTAAACCGCCATAAATACCTACATGATCATAATAGCCATGAACCAGTAAGGCCGTACCCTTCGCATTATTTTGTAAATAAACATGAGTGGCTAATTGATATCCACCTACAGAAAGACTGCCCAAATGATGGCTAACATTCTCATTATCCATACAGAAATCAATTTTATAATAATGAAGGTAGCGCTGTTGAGCAGGTGATAGTGCCGGCAGATTCTGCCAATCGAGTGGTTTTAACGCATGCTGTAATTCGATGCTATCCCAGTTTGGCGTTTTCACTCGTCATATCCTATTGGCTGTTATTCAATCTGCCTTAAGAATAGCAAGCAATTGGTTTGATTACCTAGCGTTTAAAATAAAATCCAGACATAAAAAAAGGCCACCGAAGTGACCTTTTTCTTACCCTTAAGTTTTAGACTGTAAAGCCAAAAACTTATAGAGAGTAGTACATATCGAATTCTACTGGGTGAGTAGTTTGTTCAACACGGTATACTTCTTCCATCTTCAACTCGATGAAAGCTTCGATCATGTCTTCAGTGAAAACACCACCTTCTGTCAAGAAGCCCATATCTTCTTTCAAGCAATCGATTGCTTCACGAAGGCTACCAGCAACCTGTGGAATTGCAGCAGCTTCTTCAGCTGGCAAGTCGTACAAGTCTTTATCAGCAGCATCGCCAGGGTGAATCTTGTTTTTAACACCGTCGATACCAGCCATCAACATAGCAGCGAATGCTAGGTATGGGTTAGCCATTGGGTCAGGGAAACGTGCTTCAATTCGCTTACCTTTTGGAGAAGCAACGTAAGGAATACGGATAGAAGCAGAACGGTTACGTGCAGAGTACGCAAGCATTACTGGAGCTTCAAAACCCGGGATAAGACGCTTGTAAGAGTTCGTTGATGGGTTAGTGAACGCATTCAACGCTTTAGCGTGCTTAATGATACCGCCAATGTAGAAAAGAGCCATTTCGCTCAATCCAGCATAGCCGTCACCAGCAAATTGGTTTTCGCCGTCTTTCCAGAAAGACTGGTGAACGTGCATACCAGAACCGTTATCACCGATAACTGGCTTAGGCATAAAAGTAGCTGTTTTGCCGTATGCAGCAGCAACGTTATGAATAACGTACTTAAGCATTTGAACTTCATCAGCTTTCTTAACTAGAGTATTGAACTTAACACCAATTTCGTTTTGGTTAGCAGTCGCCACTTCGTGGTGATGTACTTCAACATCAAGACCGATAGCCATCATAGTGTTACACATAGCTGCACGCATATCGTGAGAACTATCTACTGGAGGAACTGGGAAGTAGCCGCCTTTAACGGTTGGGCGGTGACCCATGTTGCCGCCTTCGATTTTAGCGCCAGAGTTCCAAGCAGCTTCTTCAGAGTTGATCTTGTAGAAGTTGCCAGACATGTCTGCGCCCCAACGTACGTCATCAAAGATGAAGAATTCAGGTTCAGGACCGAAGAAAGCAGTATCACCAAGACCAGTAGATTGAAGGAATGCTTCAGCACGCTTAGCAACAGAACGTGGATCACGATCGTAGCCTTGCATAGTAGAAGGCTCGATGATGTCACAACGCAATACCAAAGTAGCGTCTTCAGTGAACGGGTCAAGGAAAGCAGTCGTGTCATCTGGAAGAAGAATCATGTCAGATTCGTTAATGCCTTTCCAACCAGCAATTGAAGAACCATCAAACATTTGACCAACTTCAAAAAACTCTTCGTCAACATAGCTAGAAGGAATAGAAACGTGCTGCTCTTTACCTTTAGTATCCGTAAAGCGTAAGTCAACCCACTTAACGTCGTTCTCTTTGATCAAGCTCAAAGTATTTACTGACATCTTTAATCTCCAGATGTAATTTTATCTAATTCAGCGGTCCACGCAATCGGGGACCACCAGCTAAGTTTAACAATTAAACAGCAACTATTATGCCACTTAAAAAAATACCACTAAGCCAATGATATCAAGGCTTCACTTTAAAATACACACAATAAAAGCACCACAATAGTGCACTCAAAGTACGATTTAATCTAAAATGGTGCATAGCTGAAAATATCAGATAAACTAACTGTGCATTCACACATTATAGGTTCATCCGTGCCCCAAGATAAAACTTTATTAGCACAAAAACAGGGCTTTCTTGATATTTATTACTCTTTGTACAAAACTCGATCAATTTTATTTTAATTTAACCAGCATTCTGTCCCTACCTCATGTATAATCGCGGCCTTTTATAGCCAAGCCCATCCAAGCTAACATTTTTGCTTAGTATGACGGGCAATAACTCAGGGTCCCTATTGTGATCGAGAACTTACGTAATATCGCCATCATTGCCCACGTTGACCATGGTAAAACTACCTTGGTAGACAAGTTGCTTGAACAATCAGGTACACTTGAGCGTAACCAAGCTGGCGAGCGAGTCATGGACTCGAACGACCAAGAAAAAGAGCGTGGTATTACCATTCTTGCAAAGAACACTGCAATTGAGTGGAACGACTACCGCATTAACATCATCGATACTCCTGGACACGCCGACTTCGGTGGTGAAGTAGAGCGTGTAATGTCGATGGTAGATTCTGTTTGCTTAATCGTTGATGCTATCGATGGCCCTATGCCGCAAACGCGTTTCGTTACACAGAAAGCGTTCGAACGTGGTTTACGCCCAATCGTTGTTATTAACAAGGTTGACCGCCCGGGGTCTCGTCCTGAGTGGGTTGCTGACCAAGTTTTCGATCTTTTCGACCGTTTAGGTGGAACAGATGAGCAGTTAGATTTCCCAATTATCTATGCTTCTGCAATTAATGGTATTGCTGGTACAGATCCAGAAGATATGGCCGAAGATATGACGCCATTGTTCCAGATGATTGTTGATCACGTTGAAGCGCCTAAAGTGGATGCTGAAGGTCCTCTTCAAATGCAAATCTCTGCATTAGATTATGATAGCTTCGTTGGTGTTATCGGTGTTGGCCGTATCACTCGCGGTAAGTTAAAGCCAGGTACAGACGTTCAAGTTATTGATGCTGAAGGCAATACTCGTAAAGCACGCGTTCAAGAAGTAAAAGGCTTTAAAGGCCTAGATCGTGTTTCTACTAATGACGCACAAGCAGGCGACATCGTTTGTATCTCGGGTATCGATAAGTTAAACATCTCTGATACTTTGTGCGACATGAACAATGTTGAAGCAATGCCTCCTTTGAGCGTTGATGAGCCAACAGTAAGCATGACCTTCCAGGTAAACAACTCTCCGTTTGCTGGTAAAGAAGGTAAGTTCGTTACTTCGCGTAATATTAAAGACCGCCTAGAAAAAGAATTGATCCACAACGTTGCCTTGCGCGTTGAGCCAGGCGATTCTCCAGAGAAGTTTAAAGTATCTGGTCGTGGTGAATTACACCTTTCTGTATTGATCGAAACCATGCGCCGCGAAGGCTTCGAAATGGCGATTGGTAAGCCTGAAGTTGTTCAAAAAATGGTTGATGGCGAACTACAAGAGCCATACGAACAAGTAATGATCGACATCGAAGAAGAGCATTCTGGTTCGATCATGGAAGAGATGGGCAACCGTAAAGCTGAAATGACCAACATGGTTCCAGATGGCAAAGGTCGTACACGCCTTGAGTTCATCATGCCAGCACGTGGTCTAATCGGCTTCCGCTCTGACTTCCTAACCATGACCTCTGGTTCTGGTATCTTAACCAACGTATTCGATCATTATGGTCCAGTACAGAAGAGCCTAGGTTCTACTCGTCATAACGGCGTAATGGTTTCTATGGTTGCGGGTAAAGTTCTTGGTTTCTCTTTATTCGGTTTGCAAGATCGTGGGCGCATGTTCATGGAGCCAGCTGCTGAAGTTTATGAAGGTCAAATCGTTGGTCTTCACAGCCGCGATAACGATCTAGCCGTTAACCCAACTAAGGGTAAGCAGCTTACTAACGTACGTGCCTCTGGTACTGACGAAGCAATTAACTTAACACCACCTGTTAAGCACACTCTTGAGCAAGCGCTTGAATTCATCGAAGATGATGAATTGGTAGAAGTAACGCCTGTTAGTATTCGTCTACGTAAGAAATTCCTTACTGAAAACGAACGTAAGCGTAACAAGCCTAAGAAAGAAGCTTAATTTAAGCTCAGCTTTTATAGTGCTATAGAAAATCCCAGTATGATTCGTTTCATGCTGGGATTTTTTTTGCTTGCTTCATTGGTACTGCTTAGCTTTATACTTTAATCACCACTTTATTTTAATTTAGATAATCACATGTCAGATAGTAAACCTAGTGCGCCTTCCAACCTTCAACTCGGCATCCTGTATTCATTCCGACGCTGTCCTTATGCTATGCGTGCACGATTAGCCTGTGCGTTATTTTTACCAACACAAAGCTTAGAGCTGCGAGAAGTGGTTTTAAAAAATAAACCTCAAGAACTATTGACGATTAGTCCAAAGGCAACCGTTCCGGTTTTACAACTAAATAATGGCAAAGTTATCGAGGAAAGCCGAGACATTATGCTGTGGACTCTTGAACAGTCTTCTAACGAATTTATAAGCCAATACTTGCCGCTCCATCTACAGTTAGAAATTGATGAGCTAATCGACGAAAATGATGGTTCATTTAAATGGGCTTTAGATCGTTATAAATATGCAGATCGCCACGAGGAAAGTGAAGAGTATTATAGAAAATTAGGGGAGTCTTTCTTAGAAAAACTTGAAAGTTTATTAGAAAAAAATCATTACTTATTCACTGAAGAATTAAGTCTTGCAGATATTTCAATATTTCCTTTCGTACGTCAGTTTGCTCATGTAAATAAAAAATGGTTTGAACAAAGCAACTACCCAAGATTGATTGCGTGGCTGAATGCATTATTAGAATCCGAGCTATTTAATTCAATCATGGAAAAATATCAGCCATGGAATGCAGGCGATGTAAAAATTTATTTCCCTAAATAATTTTTTATCGTATAAAAACCCAAGTTAATTTCTTAACTTGGGTTTAAACTCGGTCATTAATTGTCTCGCTAAATTAATAGGCTCAGTTAATAGGCCTATTTAGAAATTTAGAACAACGACTTTAAATCTAAAGTTTGCTCAACAGACTTTTCAAAACCACCTGCATTGAAATTAAAACTCAACGGTAATTCAGGGTTTTGCATTAAACTAAATATACTCGAAAACAACTGACTCAAGCCAATAGTTAAAGGAATTTTAAGTTGATTTACACCTTGCTGAATTTGCTGGTTTTTCAGATCTCCCTCTACCAACTGCATTGCACCAGAGCTCACGGTGTAACTCAGCATGTCTAATGGTAAGGTAAAATCATTTTTATTCTCTACTGTTAAATTCAACACCATTCCTATTTGCTTAAAGCTAGATTCCTTTATTTCTAACTTACCAATACTGACGCTGGGCTTATACAATGTCGACGCTTTTTCAAAAGGAAAACGAAAGCCCATTACTTCAACCTCTCCTTTTATTACATAGTCAATTTTCCCCTCTTCCAATAAAACATCCTTAACCGAAAGCAAAGTGTCTTTTGTTAGATCAACTCCCAACGTGACATCTTTTGATTCACCAGAAGGTAGATTACCTATTTTATCCGTTTCGCCTTTCATCATTGTTTTTTGATTAAAGGAAACCTCGTATTTCAGACTATCAACTGGAATGGTGTAGCTGTTTGTATTCTTAACGCTAAACGTTGGTTTAAGCTCAATCTTATCGCTGGTCAATTGCCCAACTGAAATCGACTTATAAGCAACTTCCGGCTCTTTAATATTTTCTTGCACTAAATTCTGCATTGTTGAACAAGCAGAGCTGGTGATTGCTAAAACTAGCAACATTATTCTTTTAAACATAGCGATTTACTCATTGAGTTAAATTCGGTTCAGTGTGGTTTTGCACGGTTTGTTTTATGGCAAAAAAAAGCCCTCAACATTAAAAAATGATGAAGGCTTTAGATAAATTAAACAACCTAATAGCGATTAAGTTTACAATTTATTTGATTTTAGGATCTAGCTCGCCTGACTGATAACGATCAAACATCGCATCTAGTGAAATAGGCTTAATTTTAGACGCATTACCCGCTGTACCGAATGCTTCATAACGTGCAACACAAAGTTCTTGCATCGCTAACATAGACGCTTTGAAATATTTACGTGGATCGAATTCAGATGGGTTTTCAGCCAAGAATTTACGGATTGCACCCGTAGATGCCAAACGTAAATCCGTATCAATGTTCACTTTACGAACGCCGTGCTTAATACCTTCAACGATCTGCTCAACTGGCACACCATAAGTTTCAGGAATTTCGCCACCAAATTCATTAATGATTGCTAACCATTCCTGAGGAACCGAAGAAGAACCGTGCATTACCAAGTGAGTATCAGGGATACGTTTGTGGATTTCTTTAATGCGGTCTACTGCAAGAATGTCATCTGTTGGTGGACGAGTAAACTTGTAAGCACCGTGAGACGTACCACAAGCAATCGCTAATGCATCGCACTGAGTTTGCTTAACAAAATCTGCCGCTTCTTCAGGGTCTGTTAGCATTTGATCCATGCTCAACGTACCTTCAGCGCCAACACCATCTTCTTCACCGGCTTGGCCAGTTTCAAGAGAACCAAGAACACCCAGCTCACCCTCAACAGAAACACCACAACCATGCGCCATTTCAACAGCACGCTTAGTCACTGCTACGTTGTACTCATAGCTCATTGGAGTCTTACCGTCTTCACCCAAAGAACCATCCATCATTACCGAGCTAAAGCCCAATTGGATAGAACGCTGACATACAGTAGGAGAAGCACCATGATCCTGATGCATACACACAGGAATATGAGGGAATTCTTCAATTGCCGCTTGAATCAAGTGACGCAAGAAAGGAGCACCTGCATAAGAACGAGCACCTGCAGAAGCTTGCACGATCACTGGAGAATCAGTTTGATCAGCCGCTTGCATGATGGCACGCATTTGCTCTAGGTTGTTTACGTTAAAAGCTGGAACGCCATAACCGAACTCGGCTGCGTGATCCAACATTTGGCGCATGCTAATTAGTGCCATGTTAAATACCTTCTTAAATTAATTTTTGCTTATTGTAGCCTGCTCTATTCAAAGAAAAAGCTATTTTTATATTCATTTTACAAGAGTGTAATGAACGCAAGAAAGACAAGGCAAAAACTAATGCAGAAGCGGAGCTTAGCGGGCTAAGTGAGCATTCTAAATTAGTTTTTAACGCGGTATTTCTAAGCTTCATAAACTCGAAATCATTTAGCGCGAGACTCTAGCATTGCAACGGCTGGTAGTACCTTGCCTTCTACAAATTCTAAGAAAGCACCGCCACCTGTAGAGATGTAAGATACTTTATCAGCAATATCATATTTATCCACAGCTGCTAGCGTATCACCGCCGCCCGCAATAGAGAAACCTTCAGATTCTGCAATGGCCAATGCTAATGCTTTAGTACCTTCGCCAAACTGATCAAATTCAAATACGCCAACTGGGCCATTCCAAATAATAGTCTTTGCTTCTTTTAATTGAGCGGCAAGGGCTTTTGCAGAATCTGGGCCGATATCAAAGATCATATCGTCAGCAGTCACATCTGATGCATCTTTTAATGTTGCGCTCGCAGTTTCAGCAAACTCTTTTGCACATACAACATCTGTTGGCACCGGGATAGATACTTTTTCCATTAGCGCTTTAGCTTGTGGAACTAGGTCTTCTTCATACAAAGATTTACCAACTGGCTTACCTGCAGCAGCTAAGAAAGTATTAGCGATACCGCCGCCAACAATGATCTGATCGCATAAGTCAGATAGGCTTTCTAGTACTTCTAATTTTGTCGAAACTTTTGAACCACCTACAATAGCAACTAGTGGGCGTGCAGGGTTATCGAGCGCCTTACCTAATGCTTCAAGCTCTGCAGCTAATAATGGACCTGCACAAGCGATTGGTGCAAATTTAGCAACACCATGTGTAGAAGCTTGAGCACGGTGCGCAGTGCCAAATGCATCCATTACGAAAACATCACAAAGTTCAGCGTAAGCTTGTGCTAGCTGATCTTCGTCTTTCTTTTCGCCTTTATTAAAGCGAACGTTTTCAAGCAGAACCAACTCGCCTTCAGCGATATTCAATTCTGCGTTAAAATCTTTAATCAGTTCAACTGGGCGGCCTAGCATTCCTGCTAAGTGGTCAGCCACTGGCTGCATAGAGAATTTTTCTTCGAACTCGCCTTCAGTCGGGCGACCAAGGTGAGACATCACGATAACTTTTGCACCAGCTTCAAGAGCTTTTTCGATCGTTGGCAATGACGCACGAATACGCGCATCAGATGATACTTTGCCATCTTTAACAGGTACGTTTAGGTCTTCACGAATTAAAACGCGCTTACCTTTAAGTTCACCTGAAGCGATCAGGTCAGTCATCTTGATTACAGTCATAATGTCTCGTCCAATTCTTAATTTTTTACACTTACTTTTATATTTAAAGCGCTGCACAAATTATCGCTGCGCAATCGACTTCGTAATTTTAATATTCAAAGCGTACTAGGCGGTGAATACCGAAATAACATAATAACTTGTGCATCAACCCACTTTCTTAAGTGGCTAAATATTCTTTAACTGCAACGCCGTATCTAACATACGGTTTGCAAAGCCCCATTCATTATCGAACCAGATCATTAGCTTCACCAATGACCCATCGCTAATGCGGGTTTGTGTTCCATCTACGACACCTGAATGCGGGTCGTGATTAAAATCTACAGATGCATGAGGCTCTTGAGTGAAGGCTAATATGCCTGACAACTCATTCTCTGCAGCCTGCTTCAATAAGGTATTAATCTGCTCAGCTGTAACATCTAGCTTTAGCTGCAACGTCACATCTAATACCGATACGTTAATCGTCGGCACTCGTACATGAAGGCTCTCAAACTTTCCTGCCAGCTCTGGTATTAAACGCGTGATACCAACGGCTAAACCTGTTTCAACAGGAATAATACTTTGTACTGCGGCTCGGGTACGGCGCAAATCCGAATGATATGCATCAATCACTGGCTGATCGTTCATCGCCGAGTGAATGGTGGTCGTCATACCACGCTCGATACCAAACTGAGAATTCAATAACTCTAAAATAGGAATTAAGCAGTTGGTCGAACAGGAACCATTCGAAATAATTTTATGATCAGCTAATAACGTTTGCTGATTGAAGCCTTGAATCACTGTTGCATCAACACCCGACTCTGCTGGGTGTGAAATCAATACGCGCTTAGCGCCTTGTACAATATGTAGCTCAGCATGATCGCTATTAGTCACCACGCCAGTACATTCTAAAACAAGGTCTACTTCAAGGGCTTGCCATGGCAGGCTACAAACTTCAGGTTCATGAAATACTTGAATAACATCGCCATTTACCACGATGCCATTGGCAGCACCTTGGTCATTTTCTTTTAACTCAACCGAGCCAGGAAAACGACCATGAGTACTGTCATAACGCAGCATATAGCTAACCGATTCGATATCAGCCAGCTCATTAATGGCGACCACTTGCAGTTGATCTTGCAAGTTACGCTCGTACAATGCGCGCAAAATACTGCGTCCTATACGACCAAATCCATTAATTGCTATGCGCATTATTATGTCCCTTAACTAGCGAAAGGAGTACTTAAAGTACGCCTTCAACCGCAGCAACAACTTTCTCAACGGTGAAGCCGAAGTGGTTCATCAAGTCCTTGATAGGAGCTGATTCGCCAAACGTATCCATACCCACGATTGCGCCATTTAAACCAACAAACTTGTACCAGTAATCTTTATGAAGGGCTTCAACCGCAACACGTGCAGTAACAGATGCTGGTAATACTGATTCAATGTAAGCAGCACCCTGAGCACAGAAAATCTCAGCACAAGGCATAGAAACAACACGAACGTTTTTGCCTTTTGCTTCTAATTCTTTCGCTGCGTCCATCGCTAGGCCCACTTCTGAACCGGTAGCAATTAAGATAGCTTCTGGAGTACCAGCACTGTCTTTCAAGATGTAAGCACCCTTCGCAATATCAGCAACCTGAGCGGCTGTACGATCTTGGTGTGGTAAACCCTGGCGAGAGAAAATCAAAGACGTCGGGCCGTCAGCACGTTCAATCGCAGATTTCCAAGAAACTGCAGATTCAACCGCATCACATGGACGCCANGCGTGCATGTTTGGTGTATTACGTAAGCTAGCAACCTGCTCAACTGGCTGGTGCGTTGGNCCATCTTCACCCAAACCGATAGAATCGTGNGTATAAACAAANATNGCNCGNTGCTTCATTAATGCNGCCATACGAACCGCGTTACGNGCGTATTCCATGAACATTAAGAAGGTAGCACCGTAAGGAACAAAACCTTTGTGCAAAGCAACACCGTTCATCATTGCNCTCATAGCGAATTCACGCACGCCNTAGAACATGTAGTTACCAGACGCATCGTCTGCACTCACGCCCTTACAGCCTTCCCANAATGTTANGTTAGAACCCGCAAGGTCAGCAGAACCGCCTAGGAATTCAGGNAGCTTTGGACCAAACGCATTCAACGTATTTTGAGACGCTTTACGACTNGCAATGGTTTCGCCTTTCTCTTGGCACTCATTGATGTAAGCCTGAGCCTGTTCAGAGAAGTCAGCAGGCAAATCACCGGCCATACGACGCTTGTATTCAGCAGCTAGTTCTGGGAATTCAGCAGCGTAAGCCGCGAACTTGTCGTTCCAGCTTGCTTCTTTAGCCGCGCCAGACGCTTTAGCATCCCAACCGTTATAAACATTTTCTGGAATTTCGAAAGAACCATGCTTCCAACCCAAACGTTCACGAGTTAGCTTAATTTCGTCGTCACCTAGTGGAGCACCGTGACAATCTTCTTTACCTTCTTTGTTTGGCGAACCAAAACCAATAATAGTTTTGCAGCAAATNANNGTNGGNTGATCNGNNTTTTCTTTNGCNTTTTCAATCGCCGCTTTGATCTCTTCTGGATCGTGGCCATTTACTTTCGGAATTACCTGCCAGCCGTAAGACTGGAAGCGTTGTACTGTATCGTCAGTGAACCAACCTTCAACTTCACCATCGATTGAAATGCCGTTATCGTCGTAGAAAGCAATCAGCTTACCTAGACCCAAAGTACCCGCCAAAGAACATGCTTCGTGAGAGATACCTTCCATCATGCAGCCATCGCCCATGAAAACGTAAGTATTATGATCAACAACTTCATGACCCGGCTTGTTGAACTGAGCAGCCAAAACTTTCTCAGCGACAGCCATACCAACACCGTTGGCGATACCTTGGCCTAATGGGCCAGTTGTTGTTTCGATACCTGGTGCATAGCCATACTCTGGGTGACCCGGAGTTTTAGAATCCATCTGGCGAAAGTTTTTCAAATCATCGATAGAAAGATCGTATCCAGAAAGGTGTAAAAGAGAGTAGATCAACATAGATCCATGACCATTCGACAAGATGAANCGGTCGCGGTCAGCCCACTCTGGGTTTTCCGGGTTGTGCTTTAAGAAGTCATTCCATAGAACTTCAGCGATATCAGCCATACCCATTGGNGCGCCTGGGTGACCTGATTTTGCTTTTTGGACGGCGTCCATNCTCAGTGCNCGAATTGCATTGGCAAGCTCTGTACGTGATGTCATGAAATGACTCTCCGGCTATTACGATTTATAAATTAAGTTTTGATGCTAGCTTCTAAGACTAGCATTCAGCGCCTGATCTGCTGATATTGCAGCCCCTGAACACTCAATCGGCTCTCAGAAGCATCAGACGGATAAAAATGGCGCGCTATTGTCGCTTAATTGGCCAGTTGGGGCAAGGTTGAGGCGACAAAGTGGATGTATATAACGGTAGTTTTTCATCTTAATTTAACAGAAATTGTTTTCAACAAGCCCGCCACNCATGCAAANCTATATCAAAATAAATTGATATAGGTTTAATTTCTGCTAAACTGCGCTTTATGTTAGATAAACAANTTTCAAATAAAGCTTCAAATATTGATGCCTTAGCCGCTCATACCAAAGCCAGTGCTGATCCTTTACGCCTGAATATCTTGCGTATCCTTGGTGAAGGCTCATTTGGTGTTTTAGAGCTTTGTCAGTTATTTGAAATAAAGCAAAGCAGNATGAGCCATCATTTAAAGATCTTGGCCAATGCTGGACTGGTAACAACAAGGCGTGAAGGTAATTCTATTTTTTACCGTCGCTCGCTATTAAATGCTACCGCTGCAAGTCTTAATCCAGCTTGGTTTGATCTAACTGAAATTTTATTTCGTACATTAGATAAATTAGGCGTTTCAGAAACCATTACTAAGCGCCTTCAAGAGCTGTATCAAGAGCGTGCTAGAAATTCTCAAGAATTTTTTACTAAACATGCAGCCGAATTTCATGAAAAACAGGACTTAATTGCCTCTCATGAACAATATGGCGAAACTTTAGAAGATTTAGTGGCTACGCTAAATTTACAACAAGTGAACACAGCGTTAGAAATTGGACCGGGTGAAGGGGCTCTTTTACCCGAANTNAGTAAACGCTTTCAGCAAGTCATTGGTTTAGATGTATCAGAAGCTATGCTGAAAAAAGCCAGTTTAAAAGTGNCTGANCAGAATTTAGAAAACATTGAACTACTGCACGGCGATTGCCGACTGGCTGTAGATCACAATGTGCAGGCCGATTTAGTTACCTGCAATATGGTGCTGCATCATGTGCCTGCACCAAAAGAGATTTTCAGCCACAGTGCAGAATTATTGAAACCAGGTGGTTGTTTATTAATTACCGATTTGTGTGCCCACGATCAAGCTTGGGTTCGTGAATCTTGTGGTGACCTGTGGTTAGGGTTTGCGCCTGAAGATTTAACCAGCTGGGCCAAAGAAGCTCAGTTAGCAGAAGAGCAAACTCAATTTTTAGCTTTACGAAATGGATTCCAAATCCAATTTAGAACATTCCGTCGCGCTGTGTCATAAGGCCTGCGCTACTATCAGATAATAGGCCTATGTAGGCTTGGAGAAAGAATGAGCGAGTATTCGATTTTTACTTCTGAATCAGTTTCAGAAGGACACCCAGATAAAGTAGCCGATCAGATTTCTGATGCCGTTTTGGATGCGATTATTGCCCGCGACCCGCATGCGCGCGTTGCTGTAGAAACTCTAGTTAAAACGGGTATGGCCGTAGTTGCTGGTGAAGTAACAACCTCTTGCTACGTTGATCTTGAAGACATCGTTCGTGATGTAATTACTGGCATTGGCTATAACAGTTCTGAAGTTGGCTTTGATGGCGCAACCTGTGCAGTTCTTAACGGCATTGGNAAGCAGTCTGTTGAAATCAACCAAGGTGTTGATCGTGCTAAACCTGAAGATCAAGGGGCTGGTGACCAAGGGCTAATGTTTGGTTACGCCACCAACGAGACGCCTAACCTAATGCCTGCGCCCGTTTATTACGCGCATTTATTAGTAGAGCGTCAGTCTGAACTTCGCCGTAACGGCACGCTACCTTGGTTACGCCCTGATGCAAAATCTCAGGTAACGATCAACTATGAAGGTGAGCANCCTGTTGTTGATGCAGTTGTANTATCGACACAACACAACCCAGACATCAGCTTAGAAGATCTGCGAGCACAAGTGATTGAGCACATCATCAAGCCAATAATTCCGGCGGAATGGTTAACAGAAGACACGCTTTACCACATTAACCCAACAGGTAAGTTTGTAATCGGTGGACCAGTAGGTGATGCAGGCTTAACCGGTCGCAAAATCATTGTTGACACATACGGTGGCATGGCTCGTCACGGTGGTGGCGCATTCTCTGGTAAAGATCCATCAAAAGTGGATCGCTCTGCTGCGTATTACGGCCGCTATGTTGCCAAAAACATCGTTGCTGCTGGGCTGGCTGATCGTTGTGAAATTCAAGTATCTTACGCAATTGGTGTTGCTGAGCCGACGTCGATTTCAGTGAACACATTTGGTACAGGTAAACTAACCGATATCGAACTAGCTAAAGTGATTCGTGAAGTATTTGATTTACGTCCGTACGCTATTCAAAGCCAGTTAGAACTGCTAAACCCTATGTATCAAATCACAGCAGCTTACGGGCACTTTGGTCGCGAGCCATTTGAACATACGTACGAATACAAAGAGAACGGTGAAATTAAGTCTAAGACTTTCACTGCCTTCACTTGGGAACGTACTGACAAAATTGATGCACTAAAAGCTGCAGCAAACATTTAACTAAAAACAGCTACTCAGGTTGCTAAAATTTAGACAGAAAAGATTCATTATTGGGTGATTGTGTAGCAAATATGAGAGGCATGGAGGCCGAACTTAAGGCTACAGGGAAGTATTTACGCCGTTTTGTGAAATAAATACCCAATCATTAATCGATTTCTAAAATTAGCTAAGTAGTTACCATTAAAGAAATATTGAATCGAATTTAAGAGAAAAGATATGACTACATTTACAGATTATAGTGTTGCCGCAAAAACCCCAGAAGCGTTCAAAGCGGATGCGGATTGGGGTCGCATGGAAATTGATATCGCTGAAGGCGAAATGCCAGCATTGATGGCCTTACGCGCCAAATATAAAGCGACTCAACCTTTAGCTGGCGCAAAGATTATGGGTTGTATTCATATGACAATCCAAACAGCTGTATTGATTGAAACTCTAGTCGACTTGGGCGCTGAAGTTCGCTGGTCTTCTTGCAACATTTTCTCTACTCAAGACCACGCAGCTGCCGCTGTTGCTGCTGCTGGCGTGCCTGTATTTGCTTGGAAAGGCGAAACAGAAGAAGAGTTTTTATGGTGTATTGAACAAACTATCCTAGCTGAAACAGGCTCTGATAAAGTTTGGGATGCCAACATCATTCTTGATGACGGCGGCGACCTAACTGAAATGGTTCATAACAAATACCCAGAAATGCTAAAAGACATTAACGGTATTTCTGAAGAAACGACTACCGGTGTGCACCGCCTTCTAGAGATGATGGAAAAAGGCGAACTTAAAGTCCCAGCCATCAACGTAAACGATGCTGTAACTAAGTCTAAGAACGACAACAAGTACGGCTGTCGTCATTCTTTGAACGATGCAATCAAGCGTGGTACTGACCACCTTCTTGCAGGTAAGAAAGCTTTGGTTATCGGTTATGGCGATGTGGGTAAAGGTTCTGCTCAATCGTTGAACCAAGAAGGCATGATTGTTCGCGTTACTGAAATCGATCCGATCTGCGCTATGCAAGCCTGCATGGACGGCTTCGAAGTAGTTTCTCCTTACATCGACGGTATCAACACCGGAACAATGGAAGGNATTAACAAAGATCTTCTATCTAAGACTGATTTGATTGTTACCACCACAGGTAACGCCAACGTATGTGATAAAAACATGCTTCAGGCCCTTAAGTCTGGCGCAGTTGTTAGTAACATCGGTCACTTCGATAACGAAATCGACACGGCATTTATGCGCGAAAACTGGGAGTGGTTGGAAGTTAAGCCACAGGTTCATAAAATCATCCGTGGTGAAGGTAACGATCACCTGATCCTGCTTTCTGAAGGTCGCCTGGTTAACCTAGGTAACGCAACAGGTCACCCAAGCCGCATTATGGATGGCTCTTTTGCTAACCAGGTATTGGCTCAGATGTACCTTTGGGACGCTAAATTTGCTGATCTTCCTGAGGCCGAAAAAGCTGAAAACATCTACGTTAAAGTACTTCCTAAGAANCTAGATGAAGAAGTAGCTGCTGACATGGTTGCTGGTTTTGGCGGTGTATTGACTCAGTTAACTCAAGAGCAAGCTGACTACATCAATGTTCCTGTTGAAGGCCCATATAAGCCAGAGTCTTATAAATACTAATAAAGAGAAGCCAGAGTCTTATAAGTACTAATCTTCGGTACTAAGATTCAGCTGTCTATTTTTAATAGACACAGCTATAAGCTGTTATTGAGACAGGTCGATTTTTCGATCTGTCTTTTTTTTGCAGCCAATAGATCAAAAGGAGCTGTTATGACCAAAATTAGTTTTGAATTTTTCCCGACTCAGACCGAAGCGGGCACCGAAAAATTATTGAAAGTACGTGACCGTTTAGCTCAGGAAAATCCTGAGTTTATTTCTGTCACTTACGGCGCAGGCGGTTCAACACGCGACCGTACTCGCTCTATCGTACATTCTATACAAGAATCTGGTATTGCCGCGGCACCGCACTTATCTTGCATTGGCGATAGTAAAGCTGACTTGCGCGAGATACTGATCGACTATAAAAATATGGGCATCAACCGCATAGTAACCTTGCGCGGCGACCTGCCTTCTGGCGCCGGCATGGCCAATAGCGAACTACGTTACGCCAATGAATTGGTAGAGTTTATTCGCCAAGAGACTGGCGACCACTTTACTTTAGAAGTTGCGGCCTACCCAGAAATGCATCCACAGGCAACGAGCTTTGAAGACGATTTAAAGAACTTCGAGCGTAAAGTGAAAGCCGGAGCCGATAGCGCAATCACTCAGTACTTCTTTAACCCTGATAGCTATTTTCACTTTGTTGATCGCGTACAAGCCATGGGGATAGAAATCCCGATTATCCCAGGCATTATGCCGATCACTAACTACTCTAAATTAGCTCGTTTTTCGGATGCTTGTGGCGCTGAAATTCCACGTTGGATTCGTAAGCAACTAGAAGCCTATGGCGATGATAGTGAGAGTATTATGAAATTTGGAGAGGAAGTTGTTTCTAGCCTAAGCCAAAAACTACTAGACCAAGGAGCACCAGGGATTCATTTTTATACAATGAATCAAGCTGAGCCTAGTTTGGCTATTTGGAATAATATCAAATAGCACTCAAGGAGCGTTTAGGTGTATTATTGAAACCATATTAGTTTTCTTCGATTTTATACTTAAGCGCTATATGACTTCTCACTCTGTTTACTTTGCCTCGACGATTTTACATTTATATGCAGCTGCATCCATAGCTGCTGAGCGCGAGTATGAAACAGCACACTTGATCTTCATAGATCAACCAGAAGACCAAGAGTTCCCTCTATATTCTCTTGTTCAACAATGGGATTCATCTCCTTTTAGCAGCGTAAAACTTCTTCCTGGTCGCTTTAAAGGCATAATTAATAAACTTAAAAAGCGTAAGCAATTATTCAATAGTCTTGAAAATATCATCTCAGATTTAAAGCCTAATAATATTTTTGTTGGCAATGATAGGCGAATTGAATTTCAGTTTTCCATGCACATAGCTAAATCGTTAGATTTAAATACACAAGGTCATTACATGGATGAAGGCACCTTCACTTATGTAGGACGTAAAGCATCCTCAAGCTTTAGTGACGCGATCATTGATAACTGGTTAAAGAAACTGAGCTACGGGCTATGGTGGAAGAACCCATTAACCGTTGGTGAATCTGCTTGGATCAATACCGTTCACGTGGCGTTTCCTGACTTGATTGATCAACGTTTGAAAAGGAAGATTATAGAACCCTTAAACCATAACGCCTTTACATCAAGTGCGATGATGGAGCTATCAACCAACATCCTTGGTTTTTATATGTTTGATAGCAATAAGCTAAGCGATCTAGACGCCCTATTCACCTTGCCTCATGAATCATTATTTAATAATCATTCCGGCTATCGAGCTCAAATATTAAATCAAATTAAAGACCTGAAAGATCAAGGTTTAAATGTTGCTGCAAAATACCACCCTAGAAATAGCGATCCCGATGCTTTGAGCCTTCTCGATGCCGGTGTTGAGTTAATACCTGCCGGAATAAGTTTTGAAGCCATATTACCTTTACTCCCAGCAAAGACACTCATTATTGGTGATTTATCTTCGACATTACTCATAGCACGCTGGCTGCGGCCAGAGCTAGAAGTGACATCCATCTATACTGGCGATGGCAACTCAGAATTCAATAAATTATTTAGCGCATTGGAAATCACCCTTAAAAAGGTGTGATATTCCATTCAAGTTAACAAAAGGAACGTCATTCAATGCACGAAATAATTCAGCTCTCAGATGATTTAATTATAGGTAAAGGACGCGATCGGGTTTGTTATGCTCATCCGCATAAGAAAAACTTATGTATTAAAATATCTATTGGCAGCAACAAGCAGTCAAAACGTGAAGTTAGCTATTTCAAATTCCTAACAAGTAGACATACTGATTTATCTAATATTTCAATATTCCAAGGGAATATAATAACGAACTTGGGAAAAGGCTATACATTCGATTTAATTAGAGATGAAGATGGAAGCGTTGCTAAAACATTACGACAATGCCTAGAATCAAAAAAACTTACAATAGATGAGATACAACCTAAGTTGCATGATTTGAGAGAGTATCTAGTTAAAAATAAAATATGCGTGAGAGATATCAGCCCATCAAATATTAGCTGCCAAGAAACAAGTCAGGGTGTTAATCTTTTTATCATTGATGGCGTTAGTAATGCAAACATCAACCCACTTACCATCCGATTCCAAAGCTTTATTAATGCTTCTATTGCTAAAGCATGGAAAGGGCTCGAAAGAAAGCTAGCCCGTATTGAAAAAAACCTATTAAATGATCACTAGAACATTAAATTTTTACGTATTGTTAGTTATTTAGAGTTTAAATAATCTAACGCGGGTTTACATTTATTTTTCTTTAGAGCAGATGGCTTTAAGTGTAATAAAACGGCAAAGATATAGAAAAAGACAAGATACTTTCTTTCATTTTCTGTAGACAGTTTATTTAATATTGGCTCCATACCCTTAGAAAAAGACAGTTTGCTTTTGGATAAATAAAATGCCAAGTCCCACACTCTAATCCCCTGACAATAATATTGAAAATCAATTGATCTAAGCTGCTTATTTGAATCTAACATCATATTAGACCCCTTAAAGTCACCATGAACAAAGCCAATTAAAGATTCATCTACATCCCTTAATAATTCATAACTCCTCTTAACTACAGATTGAATATTACGGAGTTCATCAGAATAGTCTGTCAATTTTTCTATACGTTCAATGAAAAATTCATCAATATAATTTTTAGCTTTTTCTGAATTAAAATCACAAACAAGAGAAATCAGAATATCTTTAATTCTTGTGCCTGACTCAAGTTCTTGGGCTTCTTTTAATAATCCACTATCAAAAAGTTTCTGACCATTCCCTGACCTTGAATAAAGTTCAAATACTTGATCTGAAGTGATATTTTTAGCTTCTTCCAGTCTTTCTAATGTAAGAAACTCTAAATTAGTCTCCTTAAATAAACCATTACCCATACAATCAGGAGCAAACCCTATATTTTCTTTCAAGTTATTTTTATGGTATTTAAAAAATAAAGCCTCTCTGCGCAATAACATTTCAGGCGCAATTTTAGTTATCCAATCATTTTTTTTATTGCAAGAAGTAAATATAACAAAACCGAAGTTATTGGAGCCACCCAGACTCTGATATTGAAATTCCCCATCTAAAAATAATTCAGATTTTTTAATTAATGATTCTTTAACTTCATTGACAACAGTAGTTGTAGATAGACTATATTTCTCTTCTAAGTAGGATGAATAGCTGCGATTTTCTTTTTTCCAGAAAGTTAACAATTTAACTATATTCAATTTTTAAGTGCTCGCGCTTTAGTACAATCAACTAGGTTTCTTATCATTTCTACATTAGAGTCTTCTGCTTTTTTTAAAAAAGCATTTATAGCTATTAATTCACTTTCAGAATATTCATTCCATTCATCAATATTGATATTATCTAAATCTTGAACAGAAAGAACTCTTTTAGTATTTCCAAAAACCTCGTTCAATAAATAACTTATTTTGGGAGTATTTGATTCTAAAGCAACAAACGGGATTCGATTCTTTAAGCACATAGTTACAGTATGATAGCGGCCAGTAACAACTAACTGATAATGTCCCAAATATTTCTCAAATTCCTTGGGATCAAGGCTTCTTAATCTTTCCTTTATTAACCATTTAAAACTTGTAAGGAAAAATCTTCTTGGTTTTTTCAGAAAAGAATAGTTACTCGGTCTAGCAACTACCATGGAACAATAGTCTGCTTGATTCTTTTTGCCAAAGCGCCTCAAAAAAGGGAGGTCCGACTGCATTACTGAGTCTACAACACATATTTTCTTAGCTTGATCATGAACCAAGTCAGAACTGACTGCAAAAGTCATATCTGGTACAAAATTATTTTCAATATCAAGGTTATTCAACTCTTCATGACTCATACGATCACGAACATAAATAAAATTATAAGATCTCAAGCTCTCATATAAAGATTGTTCATTAGCATATAAAGTAGCATTGATAAGAAATACGGGGACCTTTAAAGTATTCTGTGCAAACGCACCAAATTCTGCAAGAGCATCAGCCTGCCACCTTTTTGGGCCATGATGAATGGTCCCTTCTCCGTTAACGATAATTGCATCAACTTTAGGCTTATTAACTATTTCGGACTTGGTTTTTCTCCAATCTACTCCAACTGGCCAAGTCCAAACTACATCAACTTTTTGTTTACTCAATAAAAGCTCTATATTCCTCATAACCATTAAGCATCCATAATGGTTGGTAGATCTTGTATCGTTAATAATCGCTATACGCATCTTAAATCCGCTGCCCAGTTAAGGCTTTACAATAGTAAGTTGAGAAGCTGGTAAAGCAGCTTTGATGTACTCCGCTTCTTTCTTCCCATCATGAGGGTTTGTGTAGATTTCTTGTCCAAATAACATTTTGAGGCGTTTTTTCCATGAATATCGAGTATGCCAACTATCACCCTCAAAGAAATCAAATCCATATAATGTTAAATGACCGTCACCGATAATATCGCGAACCATATCCACGACCATACAACCTGTTGATGGTCTGGCGCCTATTTTAGTAAATAAGTTTTGCCAAGAATCTAAAGGATAAAAATGCATTGATTTTTTAGTATTTTCAGAAATAACATCTCTATTTTTAGGGGACATCCACATAATCATAGGCACTGCATCAACAATAGAGTCGATTTCTTTCTTATGACCAGAAATACACAATAAATCTATTCTATTCCCTACACTATCTTGTAATTCTTTAGGCAAATCCCAAGCGCCATTAATTCTAATTACAACATCATGATCATCAACATCAAAAGCTTTTCCTAAAACTTTCCTTGAATTGCCGACTAAAGCAACATCACGACCATGAATAAGCGATTTTATTTCTGCAGAGACTTCAGAATCGTTCACGTTAACTCAACCTATTTAATAAATGGCATAATTTCAAATTTCAAATATTCAGATAAATTATCTGGAAAGGCATGATATCATTGCTAATCTTTCAGGTCATACAAGATTAGAACTTAAGAAGCTAAATTCATCTTTTCAATGGTATTATTGCTAATCACTTGTATAGCCTCGTCATATCAATACACTGAAACCAGAGTCAAACTTGAATATTCAAAGATCTATTTTTTATTGCTTAGCGTTATCTTTATTCGTTTATGGCTTAAATTATCATATATCCAAAGGGCTAATTCACCTCGCAGCCCTACTGTCAATAATCAATATTGTATTAGCGATAAAGAACAAATCAATAAATAACTTATCTATTGATAAACCAGGGGTTTTACCAATAGTCTTCCTTTTATTAGTCAGCAGTGCTATTAGCGCTGTATATTATATTTTGTATGATAACCCCATAGCTGAAAGACTATTCTCTAATACATTTCCAGTTACCTTGGCATTTTCGCTTATCATCCCCTCTCTTAACGTTAATAAATCTGATGGCAATATATTGCTATATAGCGCTATTGCATCATGCATATTTCTAGGTCTTTCTGGCATCGTAGATTATGCTCTTCACGGAAATTCAGGCTATCGAACGGCAGGTTTTATCAATGCTCCCATCATTTATGCAGTTTCTGTGTCATTAATTACTACTTGGATTAATGTTAATTTTTTCAGTTTTTTACTTAAAAAAAACTGGATGATGTCCGCTTTGTGCTTTCTTAGCTTGTGCATAGGCTTCCTGAGTATTTTTCTTAGCGGCAGTCGTGGCCCGATCCTCGCGAGCACAATCATATTCTTCCTTCTACTCATACACTTTTTAATACTAAATCACTCCAATATAAAAAAAACACTCTTAGCTTTGGTAAGTATCAGTTTATTTTTATCAATACTCTTATTAGTGTCCAACCTATCCTTCTTTGATAATATAAAAAATAGATTTGAAAGTGGAATAACCAATATTTCAACTGGATTTCATGAGGGGAAAAGGGCACCAACCTCAGCAGGCGTAAGGTTAGATATGTGGGAGGCATCATTCGTTACCATCTGTGACTATCCATTAACAGGGATAGGAGCCGGGAATCATGCAAGGTACTTTCAAACTCTGGATCAAGAACAGCGAATTAATGTTAATACTGATAAGCTTATGAGATATAACCATATGCATAACGATATTATTCAAGCATGGCTTAGTATGGGGGTTATTTTCGGTACTCTCTTCCTGCTATATATTCTATATCTGACTGCTTTCTTTTTTAATCAAGTCAATCATCAAAGATCATCAAGAGTTGGATTACTTGTTTGTATCTCGTTTATTCTATGTGGCCTTACTGATGTGCCCGCTCACAGCGCTGTGTCATTAACACTATTTTTACTAATTACATCTCTAAATTTATCTTATATAAACAGCTCTAATAAGCCAAAAACGATTAAGAAATAAACCTGATAAAATAGATTATAAGCGTGCGAACTGCTCTCGAATATAAGAAACTGTTTTAGACACAGCAAAAGGCGCTGATCGCTCATTATACGCCAACAAGGTGTTCTTTATAAACTTCCAGCGCAGTGCAACCTTGCTGATCAACTTTAGCTTTTGAGGTTCACTTGCATAGACTTTTTCTAACTCGCGAACTGTCCGCTCAAAAGCCGCGCTTCGTGCTTCTATCTGAATCGCTTGCTCTGTACCCGCAAAACCAAAAGTCCCGAAAGTCGCCGCCGACAACTCTAAATACTCAGACGCTAGTTGCTCTATCAATAGCACAGCGTTGGCTTTATTAAGGTCTTTATGAGGCAATAATTCACTATTGAGCTGTTTCTTTACATTTTCAATGACGACTAATAAGTCACCATGTAAAATTCTCATATCGTTAAATACATAAGTGTCACCATCTGCTTGAGTATGCTTTTCCCAAGTAAATTTTCTGTATTTTTGCCAGCTGGGCGCAAGATCTTTAGATTGTTTATTAAATAGCTTGCTTAAGCGATCTCCCTCAGCAAGAACATTGAATAAGGATGTCTCGGATTTACTATCTTTTTGCATCGAGTAGACATTAAATTCTGTAACAACACGATAGCTATTAGCTTCAAATAAAATAATTTCTTTTGCTAAGCTGTTCTCTTCGAACCCTAAACTATTGGCAAATGCACTCGATACAAAAGTACAAAGAATTATAATCTTGGCTAATAATGACATGACTTATCCTATATATTTGAGCAATTCACGTTCAATCGCATTTAAGTTCGGGATCATCGCTTGCTCCCCATTAACACTAACGGCCATTTCATCATAAGGGCCGGAATGCATAGCTTCAACAACTACAATATCATCTTCTTTAACGTGAGTTAACTTAGGAATACCTTGAATTAATATTGCATAAAAAGGTAAATCTCGGTTAACCCCAGTCCCATTAATTACAGCTAAACGAGCACCTTCCCTAGATGATGACTCAGAACCATTTAACAATTCATAAGAGATTACAGGTACATAAACATTACGCCATTCAAGCTGGCCTAGTAGCCAGCCTTCATCTTCACTAATAGCAGTAGGTTCACGATACGGAATGATTTCCGCTACCGTTACGTTAGGTAAAATAAGTTGTTTATCATTTAAAGGAATTAGCAAGCTAGCAACTTCAGCTACACCATCCTGGGTTATTACTTCTACACTCATGCTTATCTCATCCACTGCGTTTGCAAATAATTTACCAGCTGAGAAGCCAATTGTCTTGGGGTTCCTGTATAAGAAATACACCCAGTTGCAACGGCACTGTCAGGCATCGAACTATTCGCACAACTTTCACTATTTTGCGTCCAGATTACTGCTGGACTCTGACTGATTCTAATCACGGCTTCGGCGCCATCATTACCCATTCCACTAAACAATATATAACGTGCTCGTGTGCCATAATGATGAGCTACGTTTAACATAACCTGATCAACAGATGGGCCATAAGGACCTGGCCAAGCAGTATTTTTACTGACTGTTCGGCCTTCTACATCAAATATAAACTCATGCTCCACTGGTGCTAGCATTACCTCTCCAGTGTTAACTCGCTTCCCTTCAGCATAAGGGACCATCGTAATTCCCGCATGTCTT
>PAOL01000045.1 GCA_002708475.1 Oleispira sp.
TCTGTCAAATACAGTAGCGGTAATGATATTTGAAGCGTGGCGTCAAAATGGCTATGAGGGTGGTAGCTAGCAGACGCTTAAATAACAGACACAAAAAAGCCGAAGCTTGAATCAACTCAACTTCGGCTTTTTTGTATCGCTAAGCGATAGAGACACTATTCTACTGAACAGTCTCTTCAGCGGCAGGTGCTGCGGCTTGTTGAGCTTGAGACTGCTGATACAAAGCTTCGAAATTAATCGGCGCTAGCATCAATGCAGGGAAGCTGCCTTTAATCACTAACTGATCAATTGTTTCACGAACGTATGGGAACAAGATGTTAGGGCAGAAAGCACCTAACATGTGCTTAAGCTGTTCGCCTTCAATGCCT
This sequence comes from Oleispira sp., assembly GCA_002708475.1. Classification (GTDB taxonomy): domain Bacteria; phylum Pseudomonadota; class Gammaproteobacteria; order Pseudomonadales; family Oceanobacteraceae; genus Oleispira. The sequence continues at coordinate 369 of PAOL01000045.1, forward strand.
TTAATGTGGAAAATACCACCAAGAACCACTTCAACTAAAAACGCTGTATCGCCATCGTTTTCTGCTGTAGCAGTTACTTTAACGTCTACTTCATAAGTATCGTCAGCTAGCTTGCGCGAACGGCTGTTCAAATCTAGTTTAACTTCTGGCTTCCACTGTTTCTGGAAAGATTCTGGAGCATTTGGAGATTCGAAAGATGAATCTTTAACGTAGAAACGCTGTAGTGAAAATTGACCCTGCTCTGAAGGTGCTGCTTGCTCAGCCATGTTGTATCCTTAAAATTTATTTAGTTGCTATATTAGCGATCAGTTAATGTCTATTTGGTAACGACAGGAAGGTTTTGATTCGTCCATTCCAACATACCGCCACTTAAGCGGAATACCTGAAAGCCTTTCTGCTTCAATGTTTTCCCCGCCATTCCAACACTCTGGCCAGACTTGCATACTAATACAATGGGGTGCTCTTTTGAAGATTCAAGCTCTGACATGCGTTCTGCCAACGAAGCGTAAGGAATATTGATCGCATTTGCCAAATGGCCCGTCTCAAATTCTTTCTTATCGCGTATGTCTAATACAGCCGCATCTTGCTTGTTTATCATCTGTGTTGCTTGCGCTGCGCTAATGCTTGCGCCGCTACGCTGGTTGTTATCCCATAGAAAGGCCGCTAAAAATACGCCCCATACACTGACTAACATCCAGTTGTTACTTATAAATTCTAAAGCTTGTTCCATGACCTAATTACTGCCTATTTGGTTGACTGATAGTGGATCAAAGGCGGCAGTATAACCCAGCAAAGGTAGGAAAAAGAATAGAAAATGACGCAAGGCCATAGATTCGCTAGAATAGGCACAATATTTTTGTCTACTCACTTTAAATTATCAGAGTTGTTTCTATTATGAGCCAGACCCGCACACCTACTGCGCTAATTATCCTTGATGGCTGGGGCCACGGTGAGAAATCCGAATTTAACGCGATCGCCAATGCGAATACGCCAACTTGGGATTCGTTATTAAAAACCTATCCTAATGCTCTAATTCAAACATCAGGTAATGCGGTTGGCTTGCCTGAAGGCCAAATGGGCAACTCTGAAGTAGGCCACATGAACTTAGGTGCTGGCCGCATCGTTTATCAAAATTTCACTCGTATTAATAAAGACGTTGCTGATGGCGAGTTCTTTAATAATGAAGTGTTCTGCAATGCTATCGATAAAGCTAAAGCCAATGGTGGCGCAGTCCATATTTCAGGCCTGCTTTCTCCTGGCGGCGTACACAGTCATGAAGATCAAATCTTCGCAGCCTGTGAAATGGCCGTTAAGCGCGGAATTACTAAATTATACGTACACGGTATTCTTGATGGTCGCGACATGCCTCCTCGCAGCGCAGAGCCTTCCATTAAAGGACTTCAAGCCAAACTTGATGAGTTAGGAACTGGTTCAATCGCAACACTGACTGGCCGCTACTACGCAATGGATCGTGATAACCGCTGGGAACGTATCGAACCGGCTTATGTTGCGATGACAGAAGCAAAAGCCGCCAATCATTCCGAAACAGGTATTGAGGCGCTAGAAGCGGCTTATGCCCGTGGTGAAGACGATGAATTTGTTGGTGCTACCGTTATTGGCGAAGGCGGAAAAGTCGAAGATGGCGATAGCATTATTTTCATGAACTTCCGTCCAGACCGCGCCCGTGAAATTACTCGTGCGTTTGTTGAAACTGATTTCACAGGTTTTGAGCGCAAGGTCACACCGAAATTAGCTGATTATGTAATGCTTACTGAATACGCTTCAGACATTCCTGCGAGCTGTGCTTATCCACCCGCTAAGCTGGTCAATGGCATAGGTGAATATGTTTCTGACTTAGGTCTAACACAGCTTCGTATTGCCGAAACTGAAAAGTATGCACACGTAACTTTCTTTTTCTCCGGTGGCCGTGAAGATTTATACCCAGGTGAAGAGCGTATTCTTGTGCCATCTCCTGATGTGGCGACTTACGACCTTCAGCCTGAAATGAACGCTCCTGAATTAACTGACAAGCTAGTAGCCGCAATTAAAAGTGGTAAGCACGACTTAATCGTATGTAATTACGCTAATGGCGATATGGTTGGTCATACCGGTGTTTATTCTGCAGCCGTTAAAGCTGCAGAATGTATTGATGAATGCTTAAAACGTATTACCGATGCAATTTTGGAAGTGAACGGAGAATGTCTAATCACTGCCGACCACGGTAACGCTGAACAGATGATGAACCCTGAGACAGGTGGCCCATTAACATCACACACAACGGGCCCTGTTGATCTTGTATATGTTCATGCTAATAATGATGGACGCACAATCAATCCTGGTAGCTTATGTGATGTATCACCAACGCTATTAAACATGATGAATTTAGAGCAACCAGCAGAAATGTCGGGCACGAGTTTAATCAATAAATAATATAAGCGATGAAAACTCAGCGAGATTAGAAGGTTAAAGATTCATTATTGGGTAATGATGAAGCAAATATGCGAGGCAGGGATTGCCGAACTTAAGGCTACAGGGAAGTATTTATGCCGTTTTGCGGAATCAATGCCCAATCATGGATCGATGAATAAAGTTTACTTAACAAACCGATGCAAATTTAAAACGAGCAAACAATTATTATGATTCGGATCGTCTTTCTTTTTAGCCTGCTAATCACACAGCTTATGCAAATGAGTTGGGCTGATGAACAAGCCGATCTTGCCAAGTTGCAACAAGAAATCAGCAAGCTGCAGCAGTGGCTAAAAGAAACAGAATCTGAACACGATAAACTCAGTGAAGCATTACAAAAATCGGACGAAAAAATTGGCGCCATTGCAAAAAAAATCGATGCAACTCGCACTCAATTAAATGAAGAGCGCGCCCGACTAAAAAAGCTACAAGCGGAGCAAAGCCAACTCCGCACCCTTAAGTCTGAGCAAAAACAACAACTCGCAAAACAACTAACCGGGGCTCAAAAGCTTGGTAATCAAGGCTCTATTAAAGTCTTATTAAACCAAGATGACCCGCAACAAATAAGCCGTATGCTGAAATACTACGAGTATTTCAATCAAGCTCGCATGGAAAGCATTCAAACGTTAATTGTTAATCTAAAACGTTTAAACAACATTGAAAATGAAATTTTAACCCAGCAAAACAAACTGATTAAAACTGAAAACTCTCTCCTCAAGAAAAACAAAACGCTCAATACCGAAAAGAAACAGCACAAAGCATTACTTGCGAGCTTAGAACTTCGTCGAAAAACACAAAGCGATAGCCTGAGCCAAAAACAAAAAGACCAAAAACGTTTACAGCAACTCATCACCGAAGTCGCAACGCTGCTCGATAATAGCGTGCGCAAACAAGATGCCCGCCCTATTAAATCCCTAAAAGGTAAGTTACCAAGACCTTCTAAAGGCCGCATTGTAAAAGCCTTTGGTAACAGAAACACTCAAGCCCGAAGTAACTGGCAGGGCTGGTTAATTAAAGGCTATGAAGGTTCTGCCATTACAGCGATACATCATGGCCGCATTGTATTCAGCGACTGGCTACGCGGTTTTGGGCTATTATTAATTGTTGATCATGGTGACGGTTATTTAAGTTTGTATGCACGGAACCAAAGCCTACTAAAATCTGTCGGAGATTGGGTGTATCAAGGTGAAAACATTGCTACCTTAGGCAGTTCTGGTGGTTTTAAAGAACCTAGCTTGTATTTTGAGATTAGACACAAAGGCAAACCACAAGATCCAGCGGCTTGGCTTAAGCGATAGTCGAATACTATTTAAATCGATAAAAGTGCATTACAACAAGACAACGCATTACAACAAGACAACGCATTACAAAAAGAAAGGGCAAACAACAGATGGCAATTAGAATGTTCAAGTACATCGCTTTCAGCACTCTGCTTATCGGCAGCCAAGTATTGCCCACTCACGCTATCGCAGCGGAAGAAGAATCTACAAGTTCCGACATACCCGCGGTACAAGAAAGCCAGTTACCATTAAAAGAGCTGCGTAACTTTACTGAAATCTTTGATCGCATCCGCAACGCCTATGTAGAACCTGTCGATGACAAGACCCTATTACAATACGCCATTGATGGCATGCTAAGTAATTTAGATCCCCATTCTGCCTACTTACTACCAGACGATTTTAGCGAGCTTCAAGAAAGTACAACAGGAAAATTTGGAGGCCTAGGTATTGAAGTCGGCATTGAGGACGGCCTAATTAAAGTCGTTAGCCCAATCGACGACACCCCAGCAGAAAAAGCGGGCATTAAAGCAGGAGACTTCATTGTTTCCATAGATGGCAAACCCGTTCGTGAAATGTCTTTAACCAGTGCCATTGATACAATGCGTGGTGAACCAGGCACTGATATTGAATTAAGCATTCGCCGCAAAGATGAACAGGAACTATTAGAATTTGTATTAACCCGTGCTGAAATAAAAGTTGCCAGCGTTCGCGGTGAAAACCTAGGTGATGGCATTGGCTATTTGCGCATTACACAGTTCCAAGATAAAAGCGGCCCCGAGCTTGTAAAAGCCATTACTAAACTGCAAGACAAAGCCAAAGAAGACGAAAAACAATTGTATGGCTTAGTATTAGACTTACGTAACAACCCCGGTGGTGTTTTAGAAGCCGCAGTTGAAGTTTCCGATGCGTTTTTAAATACTGGATTAATTGTTTATACCGAAGGTCGCATGACTGAATCTGATTTCAGTTATTCAGCAACCGAAACTACTATTGCAGGCAATATTCCCCTCATCGTATTAATCAATGGAGGCTCTGCTTCTGCCTCTGAAATTGTTGCTGGTGCCCTACAAGATCACAAGCGAGCGATCATCGTTGGCACTCAGTCTTTTGGCAAAGGCTCAGTACAAAGCGTTCTTCCTATTGGCGGCGATAAAGCAATTAAACTAACAACTGCACGCTACTTCACACCAAGCGGTCGTTCAATTCAAGCACAAGGCATTCACCCTGATGTTTATGTTGAGCAAAGTGAAGTCACCACTTACGAGCAAAACTATTACAAAGAAAGTGACTTACAGGGTCACCTATCGAATGGCAACGACAATGACGATCAAGACTCTGACCAAGATACAGCAGATTCTGCGAGCCATAAAAACGATCATCAAATAGAAGATGATTTATTAAGTAAAGACTTTCAACTATACCAAGCTTATAACCTACTTAAAGGCTGGAGTGTTTTTCAGCATCATATACAGCCTGCTGTTAATAAAGAAATGCCTACAGAACAATGAAACGTTTCTATCACACAATTCTCATCACACTTGGCCTGAGCATAGGGACACTTTCTTTTGCTCAAGCAGACCAAACTAATAGTGCTCAACTGATCATTATTATCGATGACATTGGTAATAACTATGCGCTAGGTAATGCCATCGTTGAGTTAGACGCGCCGCTCACATTGGCATTCTTGCCTCACACCCCTCATGCAAAAACGTTGGCAAATAAGGCTCATCTGCACCACAAAGAAATAATTTTGCATGCACCTATGGAGAATACGTTCAAAGTACCACTGGGCCCTGGCGCACTCACTCGGGAATTAAGTGAAACAGAATTCAAACAAACCCTAAAAAAAGCCATTGCTTCTATTCCTCATGCCCAAGGTATTAATAACCACATGGGAAGCCTACTGACTCAAGATACACAATCGATGAAATGGGTAATGGAAACCTTAAAAGACGAGCAACTCTATTTTATCGATAGCCTAACGTCTCCAAAATCAGTGGCCTATCAACAAGCTAAAAAATATCAATTGCCAACCCTGCGTCGCCACATTTTTTTAGATAATGATAAAAGCTATGAAGCGCTCAACGAGCAATGGAGTAAAGCTTTAAGGATCGCACATAAAACGGGGCGAGCTGTTTTAATTGGCCACCCTTACCCAGAATCTCGTGCATTTTTAGCCAAAGAATTGCCTAAGTTAGCCGCGCAAAATATTGAGCTGATTCCTGCCTCTCAATATTTATTACAACAAGCGTGGAAAAAATTTGAGCCGAGTAATCAACAACACACTCAAAACAGAGCTAATCGCTATCTTTTACAGAATAAAAACAATCATTCTAGCGAGAACACTCTTCCTATCGTGAGCGATGCACAAGCGCTCATTTCACAGACTACTTCGCCTCAGGCTCATTAAGTATCCACAGGCACAGTATTTATCAGTGCGATATTATAAATTCTGCATGACTTACCCGACTATGTAACAGTACTTAACCCAATATATTCTAATCTCGGGATAAGATAGGAGTGAACCTTGAGGGAGGACTCATTCCCATGACTTCCATAAATACAAGCAGTAGCTATATAGATACGAGCAACAAGCTCAATCAGACGTATAGCCAAATGAGTAGCGGCAAACGTATTAATAGCGCCGCTGACGATGCCGCAGGCTTAGCCATCACGACGCGTTTTTCTAGTCAGGTGTCTGGTACTCAACAAGCTCAGCGCAACGGCTTAGATGCAAAATCACTCATCGAAACAGAAGACAGTGCGCTTGCCCAGATCACCAATGGAATAGAAAGATTAAAAGAACTTTCTGTTCAGCAAGGCAATGGCATACTCAACGACTCAGACCGTGCTGCCCTTTCAAAAGAAGCCAATCAAATTACTGACCAGATCAATCAGGTTATTGAACAAAGCTCCTTCAATGGTAAAGACTTATTTCAACAAGAAAGCAGCTTACAAAGCTTAAATTTTCAGCTGGGCGATAAAGCAGGCGATGTAGTTTCTTTAACGGCTAATACCACCGCCGACCCGATTAAAGAAGGATTAGATCAGCTGGACTTTTCTACCTCTGACGCTGGGGATAACTTAACCAACCTTGATGCGATTCAACAGGTTATCACTGAGCGACGCACTGAACTTGGCGCGACGAGTAATCGAATAGACAGCAGTGTCGAGCAGCTATCAAATGAAGAAATACAGACTCAATCGGCAAGAAGCCGCGTAGAAGATGCTGATGTTGCTAAGCTCGTTAGCGAGATGGTCGTCGAGCAAGTGAAACAACAAGCTCAATATGCTGCTCAAAGCCAATCGAATGCAAGCGCAGAAGATACTCTACGCTTACTTTCATAGCATTGTGTCGAAAAGATAATCAGAAGATGCGCTTAATCTAAGCGCATCTCAATGCCTGCATCAGCCATATGCTGCTTAGCTTCTTGTACGGTATATTCACCAAAGTGAAAAATACTCGCCGCTAAAACGGCATCTGCATGACCTAAAGTAACGCCTTCAGCTAAATGCTCTAAATTACCGACACCACCTGAAGCGATAACGGGAATATTAACAGCGTCACTGATTGCGCGAGTTACGCCCAAATCAAAACCCGTTTTTACGCCATCACGATCCATACTGGTTAACAATATTTCACCTGCGCCGTAATCGGCCATTTTAATCGCCCACTCAACTGCATCAATTCCAGTTGGCTTACGGCCACCATGGGTGAAAATTTCCCATTTGTTATCAGTATCGCCAAGTTCACCAGAACCTGAAACACGCTTTGCATCAATCGCAACAACGATACACTGAGCACCGAATTTTTCAGAAGCTTCACGAACAAAATCAGGATTAAACACAGCCGCTGAATTAATCGATACTTTATCTGCGCCGGCATTTAACATGCGACGAATATCTTCAACCTCACGAATACCACCACCCACCGTCAGCGGAATAAAAACGTGTTCCGCAATGGCTTCCACCATTTTTACCGTTGTGCCACGGGCTTCATGTGTTGCCGTAATATCAAGAAAGGTGATTTCATCAGCGCCTTGTTCATCATAGCGTTTCGCAACTTCAACAGGATCACCAGCATCACGAATGCCAACAAAGTTAACGCCTTTTACTACTCGTCCTTGGTCTACATCGAGACAAGGGATAATTCGTTTTGCTAATGCCATTTTATTTACCAACTATTAACTGATCCCGATATGATCGAGAGAAGTATCGCCCTAAAACTGTTGAATCTGAGACCATGTTTCAAGGAAGCATCATGGTGTATTTGTAGAGCGCATGTGCGAGGCATGGATGCCGAACCCAAGTCTACAAGGAAGTATTTACGACGTTGCGCGGCACAAAAATTCCATTATGCTTCCGTACTACACACCGCCTTAAAGTCATCACCAAGTTTCTTTTTAAGCTTGGCCATCCCAGCTTAAGAAATTCTGCAATAACTGCAGGCCATTTGTGTGACTCTTCTCAGGATGAAACTGCACCGCGAAGACATTATCTTGACCCATCGCCGCTGCGAACGGCTTGCCATAATGACCCAACCCCTTCACCTGACTTTGATCACTCGCTTCAACAAAGTACGAATGCACAAAATAAAAACGACTCTGATCCTTGATATCTTGCCACAACGGATGGGCAATCTGCTCAACCTTATTCCAGCCCATATGAGGTACTTTTAAACGCTCACTCGTACCATCTTTCAGCGCATCACCTAAAAGGTTGTCACCAAAGTACTGCACTTGGCCAGAAAACATATTCATACAATCGATGCCGCCATTCTCTTCAGAGCGCGTCATCATTGCCTGCAAGCCGACGCAAATACCTAGCAATGGTTTCGTCTTAGCGACTTCCGCAACGACTTGATCAATCTCTTGGCGCTGAATTTCACTCATGCAGTCACGAATAGCACCCACACCTGGCAAAACCACGTGATCTGCCGCCAATATTTGCGCTGGATCAGAAGTCACTAAAATATTGCTATCAGGGGCAACCTTTTGCAAAGCGCCATGAGCGCTGTGCAAGTTACCCATGCCGTAATCGATTACCGCACAGGTTTTACTGATTACCTTACTCATGAGCTATAAAACACCTTTCGTAGAAGGCATTTTACCAGCCATACGAGGATCAAACTCTAACGCCATGCGTAACGCGCGACCAAAGGCTTTAAAGATTGTTTCCGCTTGGTGATGTGCATTGAAACCCTTCAGGTTATCAATGTGCATACTTACGCCCGCGTGATTTACAAAGCCGTGGAAAAATTCCCAAAAAAGCTGAGTATCAAAACGACCGATATTGCCACGCGTAAAGTCACATTTGAAATCTAGACTTGGACGACCTGAAAAATCGATAACCACACGAGACAAAGCTTCATCTAATGGCACATAAGAATGGCCATAACGCACGATACCGCGCTTATCACCAACAGCCTGAGCAAATGCTTGGCCCAGCGTGATGCCGATATCTTCTACCGTATGGTGATCATCAATATGTGTATCACCATCACAGTAAATATCTAGATCAATTAGACCGTGACGAGCAATTTGATCCATCATGTGCTCAAGAAAAGGCACACCAGTATCAAACTTCGCTTCTCCAGTACCATCTAAATTAATACTGACTTTAATTTTTGTTTCTGAGGTATTACGCTCTACAACTGCCTTACGGCTTGTACTTGTCATGGAAGACTCCAAAAAGATCTCGCCAAACGGAGAAAAAATCATTATAAAGCAAAGCTAAGCGACTACCAATAAACTACGAACAATACATAATAATCTGAGAGCAACTGAGAGCCTTATGCCAGTACATCTAGAACATATTAGCCAGCCTACCGATCAAGACTGGATCGACCTCGGAAAAATTTACACAGACGCTCCGCAAGAATGGCTGAGTAACAGCAGTGACATCAAAGGTTCATTACAAGCTTTACTAGACAATGATTATTGGTTGATTGCAGGACGTTTCAACTCTCGTTTACTGGGTGCAATGCAGGCAAAAAAAGACGGGAGCGATATCACGTTAAGTCACTTCTGCGTACGTAACGTCACTATTAATCGAGGCGTAGCCCACCAAATGCTTCACCATATTAGTAAATGGGCCAATGAAAATGGCTACAGGCTTATCGCTAAAGGCGTGCCAGCAGAGTTATCTAACTCACTAATAAAGCGTAACTTCACTAAGAAAGGAGATGATTTCATTTGCAATCTAGAGTAAATCTTTCTGATTGTTCGCCCATTGGAACAATCAATTCTTCAATAAGACTCTAATACCTAGCTAAGTATTCAGCCATACTTGTTTTACTTACTTAACAACAAAGCTTAGTGCTACAATTACTTATGAGAAAGGAGTTCTGCATGAAACGTTTAACAATTATATTCACTTTAGTTTTAGCGATTTTTGCAGGCAATGCCAGCGCACTAAATCCTACCGAAACAGTTCAGAATGCCACTTCAGGACTAATTCAAGAGTTATCGCAATTAGAAGTTGAACAACGTGATTACATTCAAATACAGCGCCTAGTAGAAAACTATATTCTGCCAACCATCGACCAAGAAAAAATTGCAAAATTAGCACTGGGTAAATATTGGAAAAAAGCCTCTAAAGTGCAGCAAACATCGTTTACAACTGCCTTTAGAGACTTACAAATTCGTACTTATACTGGCGCTTTTAAATCATTCAACGGCCAACAATTTACTTTTGGTGAAGCGCGCTTTAACAAAGACGAAAGCAGAGCGATTGTAAAAGGTGAAATGCTTCAGCCAAGCGGACAAGCTATTCCTATCGATTTCAAAATGTTCATAAACAAGCAACAAGAATGGAAGGTTTATGATGCTGTCATCGCCGGTTTAAGCATGGTTAAGACCTACCGCCAACAGCTAAGTGCCCAATTACAGAATAAGAGTCTAGATCAAATTATCACTGATATGAAAAGTGACTTTCAAACAGCACAGCGATAAGATCATTTATCGCTACTTTCAGCATCCTTATTCACCCTCCCCAAAAGCCCAAAAAACGACTACACTTGAAAGATCATCTTTAATTGATCTAGTGGTTACTCTGGCAATCACACTCCAGCAGTTTTTCACGGTGTGACAGTATTCATGCCCACAGTGTAATTTTAGATATTTAACAGATGTAATCCAATGCAATAAATATAATTTATATCAGGCTGCCCATTAATATAGCATGAAAGCTAGAACTGCTTCATATGACCTCGCGATAGTTTTCACTGTGCAACTAACAGAGGATGACCTATACCTTCAATGCTTACTGGGCAATTCATGCCAGCATGGATACTGTTAGTCGCATGAAATCACAAAGCACTGGGAGGATCAAAACTAAGCTCATAACATTTGCAATCACAATCAGCGTCTTCACTGTATTGTTAACGAGCACAGCATTCGTAATGATTGACTGGTACTTTAGTCAAGACCAAATAGCTAAAAAACTAGAAGCTATTGGCGAAGTGATTGCTGAACAATCAACCGCTTCTATAGCCTTCAAAGATAAAACGTCCCTTGATAATAATTTATCGACCCTAAAAGCAAATTACAACGTGATTAAAGCCTGTATTTATGATGTCGATCATGTCCTTATTACTAGTTATTCTTCGCCTTTAAATCAAGTCAACAATCTAGATCACGCCATCTGTCCGAAAATGATGGCAACATTAGTAGCAAATTCATCCGAACACATTGATCAATACTTTCCTATTAAACCCAACAATCAGTTTTTAGGAACTGTTTATATTGCCTTTCAGAACACATCCATCATGAGTCGCATATTCCAGGTCATCATGTATTCCGCTGCTGCTCTCATTATTTCCATCTTATTAACCATGTTGCTTGCAGAAAAAATACAAAATAAAATCTTTCTGCCTATAAAAAAATTAACGAAGACCATTCAAGAAATCCATCATCAAGATGACTTATCAATTCGTGCGATTCAGGAAAGTGATGACGAAATTGGTGAACTTACTAATGCTTTTAATCAATTACTGAATAAATCAGAAACTGAATACAACTCACTGAAAAGCAGCGAAGAACAATTTAGAAAATTAACAGCCCTTTCACCCGTCGGTATCTTTCAAATTAATCCTGAGGGAAAGATGTCTTATGTTAATCAGCGCTGGCGTGAGATTAATCAAACAAAAGAAAGTGAGCCCAAACTTCTGAGCTGGTTCTCAAACATACACCCAGAGGACTCTCTCCCCTTAAAGAAACTTTGGGAAAGGCTGGTCAATGAACGCGAAGATATGGCGTCAGAAATACGCCTAATTAAGAAAAACGGCAGCATATCTTGGGTATATATCCAAGCAACATCATTGCATTCAAAAGATGGAGAACTAATAGGTTATTTAGGTTCACTATCTGACATATCAGAATTAAAGAAAGCACAGATACAGATGGAAAATCTGGCTTTTTACGATCCTTTAACGGGACTATCAAATCGAAGATTNTTTAAAAATAGACTAGAAAAAGCAGTAAAAAGCGTTCAGAGAAGTAACACGTCAATTGCATTACTGTTTCTCGATTTGGACCAATTTAAACGTGTTAACGATACCNTGGGGCACGATGTCGGTGACTCACTACTAAAAGAAATTGCTAATCGTCTGGACCAAAACGTACGCGAGAACGATACGGTATCACGCATCGGCGGAGATGAATTCACAATATTACTAACCGATATTAATAATACGAATGACGTTCAAGTCGTCGCCAATAAAATACTCCTATCCCTCTCACGTCCTTACATACTAAATGGGCAGGAAATAAACAGCAGTGTGAGCATCGGAATCACCCTAACACCTGAAGATTCTGTCGATTCAAACACTCTAATGAAAAATGCCGATCTAGCNATGTATAGAGCAAAAGAATTAGGGAGAAATAACTTTCAATTTTTCTCTGAAGACATGAATACCGACATTCTTCATAATTTAGAAGTAGAAAAAGAATTAAATACAGCAATCAAACGCAATCAATTTATATTGATGTACCAACCCAAAATATCACTAATCGATAACTCAGTTACCGGTGTGGAAACTTTAGTGCGTTGGCTCCACCCCAAAAAAGGGTTAATCGCTCCAGACAACTTTATTCCTATCGCTGAAGAAACAGGCCAGATCATTCAAATAGGGGCTTGGGTGCTAGAGCATAGCTGCCATGAAATGGGCGCATTAATTCGTGAAGGTTTAATGCCAAAAGATTCCAAGGTTGCAGTCAACTTATCAGGAAAACAATTTTCCGATCCGAAGCTGCTGCAGACGGTATTAGATATTCTAACCAAATCTAAAATTGACCCTCTCAACCTTGAACTAGAAATAACNGAGAGCATCATTATGGATGATGTTGAAGCGGCCATTGAGATAATGGAAGCCATTAAAAATAAAGGTATTCACCTTTCAATTGATGACTTCGGAACAGGTTATTCATCACTCGGTTATTTAAAGCGTTTCCCTATTGATGTGCTGAAAGTCGACCGATCATTTGTTATGGATATTCCCGACGACAAAACAGACATGGCCATTACTGCAGCCGTTATCGCAATGGCACATAAACTAAGCATGCGCGTTGTTGCAGAAGGAATAGAAACTCAAGAACAGCTCGACTTTTTACGTGAAAACAACTGCGATGATGGCCAAGGTTACTTGCTAAGTCGCCCTTTAACCTTACCCCAGCTACANCATTTTTTAGTTAATCATCATNAGAAAACCACNCATTAAACTGAATCACTTTATGTGCATAAAAAGAGATNCCTCTCAAACGCATAGTTCNCAGTAAATACTTTAATTAAGTACTTCCACTTGGTAGTTCNATAAGGCAGCTTTATACTAGCTCCCTTTATACTTGCATCAGATACGTTATGCCTTCAGCTGCCCAAAAAAACACCCCCAGCCAACCTGCTTTTAGCAGAGCTGTCCTTAATTGGTACGACCAGAACGGGCGTAAGCATTTACCGTGGCAGCAGGATATAACCCCTTACAAGGTCTGGATCTCTGAAGTCATGCTTCAACAAACTCAAGTAGCGACGGTTATCCCCTACTTTGAACGCTTCATGACAGAATTTCCGACGGTTCACGATCTAGCAAATGCCGAGCAAGACAAGGTATTACACCTTTGGACAGGGCTAGGCTATTACGCCCGCGCTAGAAACCTCCATGCTTGCGCTAAAAAAGTGAGTACTGACTTCGATGGTGTATTTCCACGGTCAGTTGAAGGCTTAGTCGAACTTTCAGGAATCGGTCGTTCAACGGCTGGGGCGATCGCCTCAATTAGTATGGGAATCAATGCCGCTATTCTAGATGGAAACGTAAAACGTGTTTTATGCCGTTATTACGCAGTCGAAGGCTGGCCAGGAACAACCGCCGTACAAAAAGAGCTGTGGGAGATTGCCGAGCGCCTAACACCCAACGAGCGCTGTAACCATTACACTCAAGCCATGATGGATATGGGAGCAACCCTGTGTACACGCAGCAAGCCTCAATGTGGCATTTGCCCACTAGCGCCAGATTGCAAAGCACATAACCAAGGTAATCCAAAAGACTACCCAAACTCAAAGCCCAAAAAAGAAAAACCAGAGAAGCATATTCAACTGGTTATGTTACAAGATCCTGACGGCAACATTCTACTTGAGCAGCGTCCTCAGCAAGGTATATGGGGTGGTTTATGGAGCTTCCCCGAACTTGCCCTGGAAGAGAATGCTCTGCAGCGCACACAGGCTCTATTTGGCGATCTTGCAACAGAGCAAGAGAACTGGCCAAGCTTTCGCCATACGTTTAGCCACTACCATTTGCACATCAATCCTGTATTGATTCAGTTGAGTAAACGTCCTGATGCCATAGGGGAATCTTCTCAGCACTGGTACAATCCCAACCAACCTTCAGAGCTAGGCTTAGCGGCGCCCGTTAAAACCCTGCTAAACACGATTCGTACAGCACAGACGAATTGAAAATATATTTATAGGTATCAACAATATGTCACGCACCGTACTTTGCCGTAAATACAACAAAGAACTTCCTGCTTTAACATCAGCCCCTTTTCCTGGCCCAGCAGGGGAAGACATATTAAACAATGTTTCACAGCAAGCATGGGCTGAGTGGACCGAACACCAGACGCGCTTAATTAATGAAAAACANCTAAANATGATGGATTTAGAGGCTCGAAAGTACCTAACTGAACAGCGTAGCAANTTCTTAAGCGGNGAAGATTTNGANAAAGCTGACGGCTATGTTCCTGAAAACAAACAATAAAGTATAACTTTTTTGTTAAAAGTACTTGACCCTGCTCTCGATTAACGGTTTAATGCGCGCACTCAACGAACACTTACTAGCAAGTAAGTAAAAAGTTCACGAGTCGCCCGGATAGCTCAGTCGGTAGAGCAGAGGATTGAAAATCCTCGTGTCGGCAGTTCGATTCTGTCTCCGGGCACCATAATTTCAAAGAAGCCCCGCCAGTCGGGGCTTTTTTATGCCTGTAATTCAAGCTGTCACACAATTGGTATACATTTGTGACACATTATCTGATCAAACGCGGCTCAACCTTCTACTTTAGCGCANAAATTGCTCAGGAAATCCTTTCGTTTGCATCATCGCCATACAGTCCATCATTAATGCGATGGAAACGTGTACACCTACTCCGCCCCAAATCGATTTGGAGCGTAATGCGAGTATTCCTAAGAACACTCCAAAAGAAATTGCCCCAAAGGATTCTAACCACAGCTTAGGAAAGTGCAGCATAAGGTACGGCAAACACATCACNGCAATTGATAAGCTGCCGAAAGGAATACGTAAACCATTCACCAAAAAACCACGAAAGAAAAATTCAACAGCAATAAATTGTGCAATATAAATACATTCCCAAAGCAATAAATCCAGCCAGCTTTTATGTGCTAATTTATAAAACGGATAATGATTAGCAAAGTCTTCGCGAAAGCTTACAAGAAATGCAAAAAACATAATCGGAGAGGCTAATAAAACATAACCTAGCCAGTGCTCTTTCACGCTTCCTAGTTGCCAGCCATAGTTTTTTAACGACTGCTTTAATACCAATTTAATCGTGAGCATAGGAATAATTAGAAAACATAATACATTCCAAAAACCCCACCAAACATAGCCTAATAATTCACGATATTGATAATAACGAAAAGCCCGCGACCATTGACGATTTTCAATTCCAAACCAAGCTTCGGCTATTTTAATCGTATCGACTAACACACTGCTGTATTTTAAATAATGAACCATCAATAGGCATAAGCAGGCAACCATGATCACTAGCCATACCCGCTTACGCTCATGATCATCATTCAATAACAAACGCTCTGCTTTGGCTTCACTATCAATCGCGTCTATGGCCGTAACTATTTGTTTTGGATTTAAAACTTGCCAAATTTTGGAAATCATCCGCGGCATCCTTGCTGTTGATTCCATTATTAGCCACCCGTTACTGGCGGCATAAAAGCCACTTCATCGCCTGCTTTAATAACCGCATCGCCACTGCAAAAAGTTTGATTTAATGCAATGCGAATACTGTCATCTTGCAAGGCCGTCATACCTTGCTCAATCAATTGCTGCTGTATTTCTGCCACAGTTTTACCTGCAACATTATTTTCAAGTTGAATATCTGCTTGGCCTATTTGATCTTTCAAGCGGGCAAAAAATAAAACATTAATCATTAACTAGCACTCCAATCGCCGCTTTTCCCACCGGTTTTTTCTAGCAATTTTATTTCGCCGATCGTCATTCCTTTATCTACCGCTTTGCACATATCGTAAATAGTTAATGCGGCGATAGAAGCGGCAGTTAAAGCTTCCATTTCAATGCCTGTACGATCTGCAACTTTACAGCGAACTTCAATGCGTAACTCGGTTTCGCTAATCGACTGAATATCAACCTTAGCACCAGCAATCATCAAAGGATGACACATAGGAATTAATTCCCAAGTTTTCTTTGCTGCTTGAATACCTGCGATTCTTGCTGTGGCCAATACATCGCCCTTCTTATGTTTGCCTTCGGTAATCATGGTTAACGTATTCGGCAACATAGTGACAATCGCTTGAGCTAACGCTTCACGCTTGGTGACATCTTTTTCACTAACATCGACCATTCGTGCCTGGCCTTTTTCATCTAAATGCGTGAGATCCATTTTTATTCCAACTAAGTTTTAAATTTTTACTAGTTAACTCATTAACTGCCAGCTAACAAGCCTTCAATCATCGCAAGCTCTTCAGTATCATTTGCATTATTAAAACTAAAGCCACATTCATCTGCCTGATGAATGCTAACGCTTGGCAAAGAGCGTAATAAACGCTGCAATGCATTTTTATTTTCCGACAAACACTGTTCAAAGATAGGCAACATACTGCGATGATATAAACCATGAAGAGGCTGCAGCCCTTGATGAGAAAATAGAATGGCCTGCATCTCTCGATTGAAAGCATCAGTTTTTAAACTATTAATTAATTGCATCATAATACTGGTTGTCATTAACGGTGTATCGCACGGCATAACTAATAACCAATCATGCTTAGCATTTTTTAAACCGGCCGCTAAACCTGCCATAGGCCCTTGAAAACCCGCATTGAGATTTTCATCAGCAACACAGTTAAGCTGATAGTCTTGATACAATTCTTGATTTCGATTACAACTAATACTTAAATCATCCACCAGCGGCTGCAAGCACTCAATCGCATATTCAATCAGNGGCTTATCCGCTAAAGAAATTAAGCCCTTATCACGACCCNCCATGCGACGCCCTTCACCNCCNGCTAAAATCAAACCACTTAATTGATAATCTATTTTATGTTTTAACATACCCTAACCATGGCCATGGGCAGTGGTTAACGCATAGAACTCTATCTCATCACCTAGGCTAATTATTTTTCCTGCGGGTACACATGCAAAACCATCNCCCCANCTAGAAGACGATAGTACGCCCGAACTTTGATTATCATAAATTTCTATTTCACCCTGATTAAACCGAGCGCGTAAAAACTCCGTACGGCCAATTGATTTTTTAGTGGTGAAATTTGCAGTGCCTTTTAAAACCAACAAGGGCTGAGCATCTGCACCTTGTACATGCCATAAAAAATCTCGGGCTAACTGATAAAAAGTAACAACAACTGCTGCTGGGTTTCCTGGCAAACCAATAACTGGGGTTTTATTAAATTGCCCTAGAGCAAAAGGCTTACCTGGCTTAATTGCTAAGCGCCACATTTCAAGCTCACCACCGCTCGTGATGGCTTCTTTAATATGATCTTCTTCACCCACAGAGACACCACCGCTGGTAATAATGACGTCCGCGGCTTCANTGGCTTGAGTCAAAACGGCTTGCGTATCAGCCAAGGTGTCAGCCGCAAAAAACGGCCCCACAACCTCAAAGCCCATGCGCGTTAATAAGCCGATTAATGTAAAGCTATTGGTATTGTAAATTTTACCAGGGCTTAGCGGTTGCCCTGGCTCCACCAGCTCATCACCGGATGAGATCACAGCTACTTTTAATTTTTTCTGGACTGTAACATGACTAAATCCCATAGAAGCCAATACACCCAAATCTTCTGCTCGCAAGATTCGCCCCGACTGAAATAACAATTGGCCTATAGCAATATCTTGCCCTGCTGGACGGATATTTTGCTGCGTTTTTGCCGTGGCCAAATTAACAGGAAAGCTAATTTGCCCATTATTCAATACTTCACATTGCTCTTGCATAACCACAAGGTCAGCATTAACCGGAACAGCCGCCCCCGTGAAAATACGCGCACAAGTATTTTCTTTTAACGGCTGTGGTGCATCACCCGCTGTAATCCGCTGAGACAGCTCGAATGTAATTTTTTCTAGCCCCTCATCACCTTTTTCAACTTGCTGCTGACAATCTATTAGACGCAGAGCATAGCCATCCATTGCGCTGTTATCAAAACCAGGAACATTAATGCTAGACGTTATAGCCTCAGCCAAAACTCGATTAAGCGCAGAATGAACACATACCGTTTCAGTTGCAGTTAAATTACCATAGTCTTCCGCGCGTTGAGCTAAAACAGACTGCGCATCATTTAAAGGCACTAGCCCTTTCGCTAGTGCTGGGGAATCACAAGAAGACATCGTTGCTCTCTCTAATTTTTAGGCTTTATTTTTGATCACTCTTAGTGTCACGTCAGCCATTAGTTCTTTTGATCTGCTCGATAATAACTGCGCATTAAACGACTCAAAGCTTGGCGCCAAGGCTTAGGTTTAATACCAAAAGTATGCTTAATTCGTTTACTGTCTAAAATTGTTTCACTCGGTTCGCAATCAACATCCTTGAGTTCTTCCAAGCGAATATCGGCCAAATCTTCATACTGACGAGCTTCCGCTAATAGAGCCTCGGTAAAACCGTACTCCGTCGTACTTTCAACACTGCAATAATGATAAGTTCCCCATAAGGATTCGTCACACCCTATTTGCTGCAATAATGCATATAATACCTGTGCAATATCATCAGCAGGTGTCGGAGCAATACGGGTCAAATTATCTAACTTGAGGCCTGACTGGCTACGAGCTTGTGCCAATAACTGCACAGCATAATCACCAGATAACAAACTGAACGGCTGATTCACTCGTAAAATCAAATGGCGTAGCTGCTGACGGGCTTGATTTTCTAACGCAATTAAAGCCCCATCTCCGGTCATTTCATCATCTTCAAGCGAGCCAACTTCGTTATATTTAAATACCTTGGCAGAAGACAGCATTACGATAGGTATGTCCTGAGCAATCAATAACTCAATCCACTCTGCAATATGACCAACATTATCATCATCTTCACCTGATACCGCGATAATTGCCAAAGGAGATGATGACATACCCACAGGCAAGGAAAGTTGCTCTCGGCTATCTAGACGACGACTGGTGTAAGGAAGTGCCAACTTACTGGCAAGAGCCGCCAAGAACTGACCAACAGGAAACTCTGCACCAATAATAAACCAATGTCGGTTAGTACCACTAAAACTCATACTAGCTCTTCCTTATTTTGGGATCGTGTGATTACAGCAGATTATAACGCACTCAATTTATTATTAATGCTTTATCTAGCCACCAGGCAAACTCTCTAGATACTGTGCAGTAACGCACAACATAACTTATTAACCCTATAAGCATTCTTAACTAATCCAGCTATACTTCAATAATCTTCTATCATAATCGCCATATATTTTACCTATGCTTAAAAAGCTCGGCTGTCTAACCATCTTACTTGGAACCGCATTTGCTGCTTTGGCATTTCAGGTACCCACAAATAAGCAAGACCCAGACATTCTAGAAAAAATCGAATTCATCAATCATAAGAGTGAGCTTTCGCTCGAAAACGTTAGAAATATCGCGCCGTCACAGTGGAAAACCAGTCATACGAAGAATATCAATATTGGTTTCTCTCAAGATCACTACTGGTTTAAGCTCACTCTGGATAATTTAACAGCTTCTGATACTCCTTATTTTCTAAGAAGCAAATATCCCCTGCTTGATACGTTAGACCTATACTTATTCTCAGATTCAGCCTTGTTACAAGAGTTTCATATCGGTGATGCACTTCCTTTTGACCACAGACCGGTTGATCACCCTTCTTTGATATTCCCGCTAAACATAAGGAGCGATAACGAATATACACTCTATATGCACGTACATACTGCAGGCTCGCTACAATTATCACTATCTCTTCGTAACGAAAGTGATTTTTGGCAAGATATATGGCGAGAAAACACAATAAGGGCTGTTTTCTATGCTGTGTTATTAAGTATGATTTTCTATAATGCTTTTATCTTTTTCATCCTCCTTGAGCGGGCATATCTTTACTACGTATTGTACTTGACTAGCTTCACACTACTTATGGCAAACATGCATGGCTGGGCATTTAAATTGTTTTGGCCTAACACGCCTAAAATTAATGAATTTTCCTTAACCTTTATAATTGGCCTATTAATACTCACCTCTGCTCTATTTACATCTAATTTCTTACGTCTAAAAGAGGTGAGCCCAAGCGCTAATAAGGTCATCATAACGTTTGCCAAGCTTGGAGGACTCTGTTCTATTCTATCGCTATTTTTTCCTTATTCATCAATGGCACAAGCATCTACTATCCTTACTGCTGTCATCGCTGCAATTGCTATATTAATCACTCTTCATGCCGTTATTTATAACAGAAAACGAGAAATCATCACCTTCATACTGTCCTGGATAAGTATGTTAACGGGCTTTATATTATATTCCGCTCAAAAATTTGGAGCCTTACCTATTAACACCCTTACAGAATATTCTATTGAAATAGGTGGTGTCGCAGTTGCTTTATTATTATCACTGGGTCTGGCTGAAAGAATAAATACCGAGCGTAAAACCCGCATGGAAGCACAAAAGAAATTGTTTGAAGTTCAGCGCTTAGCAAATGATAAACTCGATAGAAAAGTTCAAGAAAGAACAGCTGAGCTAAAAACTATAAACAATCAATTACAAACGGCATCAATAACCGATTCATTAACTCAGATTAAAAACAGACACTATTTCGATTATAAGCTCACCGCTGAATATCGCCGCGCATATAGAGAGAAGTCAGAGGTGTCATTACTGATGCTCGATATCGATCATTTTAAGAAATTCAATGATAATTACGGACACCAAGCAGGTGATGAAGTACTAAGAAGGGTTGCAGCCGCTATACAGAATATTGTTAACCGCCCTGGTGACACAGCATTTCGTTATGGAGGAGAGGAGTTTAGTGTCTTACTTCCATCAACACCTAAAGAGGGTGCATACACCATCGCAGACAGTATAAGAAAGCATGTAAAAGCCATGCCATTTCAATGGCAAGGTAAAACACTGTCTATTACTATTAGCATTGGAGTGGCATCCTGTATTCCTAGTCACTTACAAGGTGAGCTAGTGTTATTAAAACAGGCTGATAACGCCCTATATCTAGCGAAAAATCGGGGTCGAGATCAAGTCTCGAGTGCAGATGATGTAAAATATTTTAATACTTCCTTCAACCGATAACAGTTCTGCACATTTCCATCTATACTTTAAGTATCTAATACACATACGATATTAAACACATATGCTTAAACTGCTCGGCATTCTATGCATTTTTCTAGGCACAGCAGTGACCACCCAAGCTATTCCTGTGAATGCTCAAGANTCAGATTATNTAGNGCGAATAGAATATNTAAANTTNCAAGAAAANCCNTCCCTAGANGAAGTCAGNNAACTTGATNANTCCANCTGGGAAAAATCNTTATCNCANAANNTAAANTTTGGTTTTNCTCAAGANCACTACTGGTTTCGAATAATANTAAAAAANATTCCTCCGTCGGAAAAAACTTGGTTCTTACGTAGTAAATACCCTCTTCTTGATCACATAGATCTATACCTACTTTCTGGNTCAGAATTAGTAGAAGAATATCACAGTGGTGACTTCCTAAAATTTTCACAACGCCCAGTTGATGATCTTTCTTTTGCGTTTCCTATTTCTATTACAAACAATAAGCCACATGTTATTTATATACACCTCCAAACGACAAGCTCATTGCAGTTATCACTTACCCTGCAAAATGAGAGTGATTACTGGCAGACAGTCGGTGCTGAAAATGCAATCAGAGGGGCATTTTATGCAGTACTGATTAGCATGCTGATATACAACGCTATCATTTTTTTAATGGTGCGTGTCCGAAGTTATTTATACTATGTAATATATCTCAGTTGTTTTATTTTATTTATGGCTAGCAGTCATGGCCTAGCTTATCGCTATTTATGGCCCAATAATCCAGAATTAAATCAGATATCCATAGCATTTTTTGCTGGTTCTATCGTTTACTCTGCGATCATTTTTGTTGCGAATTTTTTACGCCTCAAAGATATTCACCCCACCCTACATAAAATTCTAATGAGCATTGCAATATTTGCACTCATGACCTCATTAATTTCTCTTTTTGCACCGTATTCAGTAATGATTCAGATCATAGCAACTATCGGGCTAATTACTGCACTGATTGCTATTTTTTCTACATTCCAAGAGTGGTTCAAACAACGCAGGCGAGAAGTTTTGATTTTCATTATTGCTTGGTCAGCAGTATTAGTTGGATATGTTTTATATATTGCTCAGAAATTTGGGGCACTTCCTGTTAACAATTTAACAGAACATGCTGTAGAAATAGGCGCCGTTCTTGAGGCCCTATTATTAGCTTTGGGATTAGCCGATAGAATAAACAGCGAAAGAAAAATACGCATNAAAGCACAAGAGNACATGCTTCTAGTGCAAAAAAAAGCAAATGAAGAACTCGACAATAAAGTTCGAGAGCGCACAGATGAACTTGAAGTAATCAATAATCAATTACATGAAAAATCTATAACAGACTCTTTGACTCAAATTAGAAATCGTAATTATTTTGACTATAAGTTTCCTATTGAATACCGCCGATCCTGCCGAAGCAGAACCTCTATCGCACTGTTTATCTTAGACATCGATCATTTTAAAAAATTTAATGATCAATATGGCCATCAAGCTGGTGATGAAGTTTTAAGAAAAGTAGCAGAGTCGATAAAGAAGAATTTAAATCGACCCAGTGATACTATTTTCCGCTATGGAGGAGAAGAGTTTACTGTATTACTGCCAAACACCAATAAAGGAGGCGCCTTCTTAGTTGCTGAACATGTTCGAAAGAAAATAGAAGAAACAAAAATAGAGTGGGAAGATAAACAATTGTCAGTAACTATTAGCATAGGTGTAGCAGCATGCACCCCATCTCATTTTGAAGNTGGGTCAACATTACTGCAACAAGCAGACGACTACTTATATGCAGCAAAAGATAATGGTCGAAATCAGGTAATTTACGAAGATAATGACCCTATGGCTAAATAATCGTATATGAATTACGATAAAATGATACTTCATAAAAAATAAAGCGCTACTTATTATAATGGCAAGAAAACTTAGAAAAGATTTTTTAAACCCAAGATACTCCTCTTGGTTAAATAAAGAAAAAGCCTCACTTTTCTCACTAGAGTCCTATAGAAAATCGTTATTAGCATCCTGTCCTAACTACATTGTCATTGATCACTTATTTAATGAAATAAAGCTAGATCAGGTTATAAATGCATTGCAGCAACCTAATGCTTGGATAACTCAAAAACATACCTATTCTGCTTTATATGTTGATGATGACCAATGGCAGAATACTCATAAGAATGAACGCTTTGTTCAACGCGATGTTTGGAATAGAGATAAATACTCTTTACCTAATTCAGATATTGCGCAAGAATTTTTATCATTTTTGCGCGGGGATGAATTTATGTCACTACTGTCCCGTATATTTAATGTCTTCTTAACTGATTTAAATGTCGCCACACCTGAAATCAATACCAATTACTTTCGCTTAAGTACAAAAGATTTTGTTGAACAACATGCGGATGATTCTCCAGGAAGAGAAGTTTGCATGTTGCTATATTTAAACAAAGACTGGAAAGATGATTATGAAGCAGGAGGTGAGTTGGTTTTTATTGGTAATAACGAAAACCCTATCCGCATTGTTCCTTTATATAATCGCTGCGTATTATTTGATCCCTCTTCAAAGGGATCTGAGCACTGGGTAGCAAAGCTTAATGCTGAGTCATCAAACCTATATCGCTATAACATCACTAGCTGGTATTGGTCTGAGTAGCCCAGAAGCTCAAATACAGTTTATCCCTCCAGAACAGTTACCTACCTTTACAATTCTATTATTGACCAGCCTACCTACCAGTAGGTAGGCTGTTAATCATCATCTTAATCAGCACTAAAAACTATGAACACTAAAACAATCGCTAGCATTAAACACCTAAGCACTCGCGAGCAAATTATTGAGTTTTCTGCTGATNTGCTACGTACCGATGGCTTTGAGGGCTTTAGCTACCTAGATATCTCTCGTCATCTAGGAATCACCAAGGCCAGCGTTCACCATCACTTCCCTAAAAAAATAGACTTAGGTATAGCACTTTGTGATTGGACCCAAAATTGGCTGGAGCTAGGGCTAGCCCACTTTGATAGCACAGCTACATCAAACTGGAATAAGTTAGAACGTTATATTCGCGCTGCGGCAAAACACAGCCTTAACGAACAAAAACTCTGCCCTATTAGCGCTTTTTATAGCGATCTAAATAAACTTCCAGAACCAATAAAAGAACGTTTAAAAGCTTTGGATGACTATGAACTTGATTGGGTAACAACTGTAATAAAGCAGGGTATTAAGCATAAAGAGTTCACAGCTAATCAAAATCCGCGTGCATTAGCGAGCTTATTTATCTTTAGCTGCAAAGGTGCGTTATACAACGCGCGCTTACACGGAAAAGATTTGTTTCATCAAACGATGAAGCAATTTGAACATCTTATAAAACCGGATGCCTTATAAAACGGATACCTTATAAAATTAAACGCTTTGTAAATTAAAAACACGCTTAAAAATAACCACTCAACAAAAAGAATAGGAATACTATGAGCACTTCTTTATCCCCACTATTTCAACCGATTAAATTAGGCCCGCTATCTTTGCGCAACCGCATTGTTATGGCTCCAATGACTCGCACATTTTCACCAGGTGGCATTCCAAATGATTTGGTTGTTGCTTATTACGAACGCCGTGCAGAGAACGAAGTAGGNCTAATTATTACCGAAGGCACAACTGTTGGACACAAAGCCGCAAATGGCTATCCTCGCGTACCCGCAATCCATGGTGAAAAGGCGCTAGCGGGCTGGAAAAAAGTTGTTGATGCAGTGCATGCTAAAGGTGGAAAAATTGCCCCTCAATTGTGGCATGTTGGTTCTGTGCGTAAAGAAGGTGTTGAGCCGGACCCTTCAGTACCTGGTCATAGTCCTTCTGGTTTATTCATGCCTGGCAAGCCGAATGGTATCGCGATGAGCCAGCAAGACATTGATGATGTTGTTGAAGCATTTGCTCAAGCAGCCGCCGATGCAAAAGATGTCGGTTTTGACGCCATTGAAGTTCATGGTGCTCACGGTTATTTAATCGACCAATTTTTCTGGGAAGGCACAAACGTACGTGATGATAGTTACGGTGGCGATTTAGTTGCACGCACCAAGTTTGCTGTTGAAATTGTTCGCGCTATTCGAGCTCGCGTCGGTAAAGATTTTCCTATTATTTTCCGTTTCTCTCAATGGAAACAGCAGGACTATGATGCTCGTTTAGTAGAAACGCCAGAAGAACTTAAAGCATTCTTAACGCCCCTAGTTGATGCAGGAGTTGATATTTTTCATTGCAGCACACGTCGCTATTGGGAAAAAGAATTCGAAAATTCTCCTGTTGATTCAAATTTAAACCTAGCTGGCTGGACTAAAAAGTTAACAGGAAAGCCTGTAATCACAGTTGGTAGTGTTGGCTTAAATACAAGTTTTGTTGGTGCTGAACACGGCATGGAAATGTCTGCGCAAGCAGGTATCGAGGCTAGTTCAATTACACAGCTTGCAGAGCGCGTAGAGAAAAATGAATTTGAATTAGTCGCAGTGGGTCGTGCATTAATTCAAGATCCTGAGTGGGTAATTAAAGTACGTGAAAATCGTTTAGATGAACTTCAAGACTATTCGAAAGATAGCTTGATGAAATTAGTTTAATACGATGAAACCCATGTGCTCAATTGAATGTACGCAATTCAATACATTTTGATTGAGCACAAGGTTTTATGTTTTACGCTAAACGGCCTGTGCTAACCAATAAAAACCAATACCAACTGCCGATGAGGCAATTAGCTTTCGGCTCCAATTAAAAATACGTACCGACTTCTCTTGCAGCTTCTTCTGTACCAGTCCAAATGCCAATCCAAAAGCGACCATAGAAAATAAAACACCTGCGCTAAATAACACAAGATAGCCAATAGATTCTAGCAAGCTTGTTTGCATCATTGCTGGAATAATGGCTAATGCTGGAGCACTCCCTGCTAATCCATGTAGCACGCCAACCATCACAGGCGTGTGTGCTTCTTTCACTTGTTCAGGGCTGTCGGCTTGCTGCTCTTCAGTTTTTACATGGCCTTTCACATGATCAGTCACATGCAAATGCGTATGCTCTATTGAACCATGCGTATGATCATGAGTATGCTTATCCAACACAATTTTTTCTTTATGGAACTGCCAAAAACACGCCAGCCCCAAAGCGATTAATAAAACGCCCACACTAGATTCAGCTAACTTTTGAATCGTTTCTGGTAGCGCTATACCCAACCCAAAAAACAATAAGCCTAAAACAATTAATACACTGCCATGGCCTATAGCCCAGTTAGCACTGAATTTTAATGTCCGCTTCAAGCTAGGCTTGCGATTACTCAGAGCCGATACTGCCATTACATGATCCGCATCCAGTGCATGCAATAAGCCTAAGCCCAATCCTGTAATTAATAGAGAAAATAGTTCAATAGTCATTAGTATTCGATTCCTTCTTGTGCTTTCACGCCTTGATGAAAAGCATGCTTATCTTCTTGGACAGTGGAAATTGTGTCCGCTATTTCTTGTAATGGCAGCGCCATTGTTCGGCCTGTAATCATTACGTTTTGCATTTTTGGCCTTGCTAACAAAGCCTTTACAGCCGGAGCTACATCCAGATATTCATATTTGAACATGTAACTAAGTTCATCAAATAACAAGAAGTCATAGGTTTCATCTTGCAGTAAAGTTTCAGCTAATGCCCAGGCTTTCTTAGCGGCGGCAATATCTTGTGATTTATCCTGTGTCTCCCACGTAAAGCCATGTCCCATAACATGCCAATCAACTAAGGGATGGTCTTGAAAAAATTTCTGCTCGCCAGTTTCATTTCGGCCTTTAATAAATTGAATTACAGCACACTTCTTACCGTAACCTAAAGACCGCGCCATAGTGCCTAATGCAGAGCTGCTTTTACCTTTACCATTACCTTTCAGTAGAATCAAAATTCCACGTTCTTCTTGTGCCGCAGCAATACGCGCATCAATCAAGGCCTTTTTCTTGGCCATTCGCTTCTGATGCTTCTCTTCGTNTTCATTTATTGGCGTATTCATAATAAACCTAAACTCATTCACTTTTGCTTATCGCAACACATAAAAAACCCATATATTAACAGAAATATATGGGTTCAGTGTGGGTATAACTGCGAATACCTAGTAAATAATGCATTCATAAAATATGTCCATAATGGCATATTTACTAGCGCTATTAGCTATTCTTACTTTAGTTTATATACGCTTTTAAGTATTACCTAAACTTATTTAACAGGCAACTCAACAAGCNTCCAATAATGATCAAGCATCTGAACAAGCTGTTCAAATCCTTGATCCAGTTTTTCTTTAATAATATAGCCTGCAATATGTTGCTTATAAGCCGCCACTTTATCTTCATCATCTTTACTGGTTGTTAATACAAATACGACACTGGTTTCTAACGTAGGATCGCTACGNAATGTTTTAAGAAANTCNANCCCTCCCATTCTTGGCATATTTAAATCGAGCAAGATCAGATATGGATGCTGGATATCACCATGATGCAATATCTCTAACGCTTCAACCCCGTCTTTAGCCCGTACGATTGGATTCGCAATNTTCATTCGAGCAAANGCTCTCATAACACTCATTGCATCAACATCATCGTCTTCTACCAAAAGAATAGAAGCGGGNTTATANNNATTACCANTGTTNTTATTCATNCTAATCCCTTAGTNAATTTNTTAGGCCANCNAAATACAAATGANACNCCCCTNTCACCATCTGAANATACTTCAATACNNCNNTCCTGATATTGAAGTATTTTNTTNATAAGTGCTAGCCCCATTCCNCTGCCTTCAACCTCATCTCTCGGTTTTAATGTTTTGAACATTTCAAAAATCTGCTCTTGATGTTCGGGCTTAATACCNGGTCCATCATTNGATACTCTGAACTGATAANTATNCNAATNTTCTGTNGATGATATNGTAATAATACCATTGGGCTTATCATGATGCTTAATNGCATTACCAATCAGATTTCTAAATATGACTTCGAGTGGTGTTGTTAATGTTTCAAATACTGGCAACTCACCTTCTATTCTTAACTTAAATTCAGGCGGTGGATTTAACAAAGCAAATATTTCTTCAACTAAACTTTTAACATCAGTTGTATTCATATCCCCGAGATGACTACCTANTCGAGAGTAGGTTAATAAATCATCTAGTAACTTCTCNAACCGAGCTGTACGACTTTGTAATAAGGCTAAATGCTCTTTAGTATCATTTGTCGCAATTTCTGATATATCCTCTTCAATCCAGCTAGATAGCTGCATAATTCCGCGTAATGGTGCTTTTAAATCATGAGATGCAACATACGCAAAATCATTTAAATCCTTATTGCTGCGCCTTAGCTCGTTGGCAACACCGACGTACTCAGTCATATCAATAATAGTCGAAAGTACTTTTCGACCATCAGGACTATTAAAGTTTGCTAGACCAACTTCTGCAGGAAATTCTTCTCCATTACGTCGTAGTCCAAACACTTTACGGTCAACACCCATTCTTCGCTTAGCTTCTCCTTCATGAAAACCTTCGCGAAGTCCTGCATGCCTATCCCTAATATCATCAGGAACCAGCATATCAATACTTTCCCCTAGAAGTTCATCTGCTTTATAACCAAACAGCAATTCAACTTGAGGATTGATTTTTTCTATGATTCCTCTGCTACTAATAATTATTATTCCACAAGGAGCAGCTTCAATAATATGCCTAAAATACTCTTCACTAACCTCAAGTTTCTGGGTAATCTTTTCTGTTACTAAAATAGATTTACGATTAATATTTGATAATAAAAACAATACAATTAGCATACAATCGATAACAACCCCACCAAACAAAATGTAACTTGATTGATGAGTATCGACTTCGTTATTAAAAGATTTTGCTGTTTGTATGTTAAATTCCCATGTGCGACCATAAACTTCTAAAGTAATGTTTTTACGAAATAAAGGGGCCGAAGTGAAGCTAGGATTTTCTGCATTTAGTTCATCATATAGAGGCTGACCTTCATCATAAATGCTAAATATTAGGTGACGGCTTTTTTGTTCTAACGTTCCCTTTATTAATTTACTCATAATAAAAGGAGCATATACATGACCAACAAAATGTTTCCTTCGTAACTCTAAAGTACTGATATTTTTACTATCATAAAAGGGAACAAACTGTAAAAATCCTGGTGTTTTTTTCTCATCTTGAACAAGAGTAATGGGGCCAGTAATTTGAGTATCCGCTGTATCCCTAGCTTGCTTAGAAGCACTAAATCTATTTTGCTCAAAAGCCATATCCAAGCCAACTGCCAACTCATTACCTTTTACTGGCTCAACATAGGTTATTGGCCAATATTCATTTTTNGAATGAGAGGGATGTATCTTAAAATTAGGACGAAGCTCTCGTTCTTTTTCAAGGAAATCATTTATGTTTTCATTACGAATATGGTAAATAATACCTATACCATTAATTCCTAAATATTTCTCATCCAACTTAAGAGCATCTGAGAAACGTCTCCAGCTATTAGCATCAACCCCTATTTCATTACTATGCACAGCAGCAACACCTGCACGTAAAGCATCTTCATAATGAGCCATTCTCTCAGAAAGCAAAGCTAACAATTGGCTAGTTTGAAAATCAAAACGTTGCTCAATTTTTTCTTCAGTTTGTGATTTTGAAATATACCAAGCAGATATTGTTAATAATACCGATAGAAAAACGATCANCCAATGAATCCAATGCAAGCGTCCATTTTTGAGTATGAAAGGCATAATATCNNCCCTAATNTTTAATTATTAAACGCTCAAGATATNTTTNTTCNATATCCTGCTGNTTCAGTGGAGGAGAGAAATAGTANCCCTGTATATGCTGTATATTAAATTGCNTACATAGCATTAATTGATATTCNGTNTCTACGCCTTCCGCAACTATATCNAGNCCTAAAATTGANGCCATTGAGACCATNCTTTCTATAAGTGCAATAAGNTTCAGATCATCCTTACCCTGAGGCATTAAGCTTTTATCAATNTTCACNACAGTAATNGGGTAATTTCTAAGGTGAGAAATNGAGGANAATCCTGTTCCAAAATCATCCAGAGAGAGACGGCAATTTAAATCATTAATTCCGACAATAACATCTTGAGTCTCACTCGTGTCCTTAAATAACGCAGTTTCTGTAAGCTCTATATCAATCAATTCCGCAGCGACATTATGTCGTTTCAAACAATCACTTAGGTGCTGAACTAAAGCCACATCAGATAATTGATGGGCTGAAACATTAATCGCCATCGTCAAAGAGCAGTTATACTTTTGATTCCAAATAGCCAGCATGGCAATAGCTTCTTCTATTACCCAAAAACCAATTGAAAGTATTTGCCGAGTCTCCTCTGCAATATTCATAAATTTATCTGGAGTTCTAACTTCCCCATCAATATTCCAACGAATTAATGCCTCAAATCCTTCTAATTTATTATTTTTAGAATTGATTACAGGCTGATAATAAAGCTGAAATTCTTCCCTTTCTATTGCCACTCGTAATTCGGCTTCAGTTTTTACACGGTTATGAAACTTATGCTGCATTTCGTCTTCAAAAAAACATATTTGGTTACGACCGTTCTTTTTAGCTCGATACATTGCGATATCAGCGTTTTTAAATAATTCCTCGCTAGTTTTGCCATTATCAGGAAATAAAGAAATCCCTAGACTTAAGGTTGCCTTAATAGAAGTAGAAGCAATATCAAAGGGCTTATACAGCACAGAAATTATTCGCCGAGCTACCTGACCCGCTTGATCACTACTATCTAAGTTACCCAACATAATCGCAAACTCATCACCACCTAAGCGCGCAAATGTTTCACTACCACGTAAGCAACCTTTGATCCTGGCAACTACTTTTTTTAGTAAAATATCTCCAACATCATGACCAAAAGAATCATTAACCATTTTGAAGTCATCAAGATCAAATAGTAATAACGCAACTTTTTTCTTACTACGGTTATTAATTGCAAGCACTTGTTTGAGCGATTCATCAAAAAAATAACGATTTGATAAGCCTGTTAATGAATCGGTTTCAGCTAAGGATTTAACAGTTTGATAGGTACTGTAAAGTTTCTTTTCAAGTTCAAAACGAGTAGATGCTTGAAGCAATGCTCTTTTCAAGCGAGCAGAGGAAATCTCTGATTTGAGTAAAAAATCTTGTGCACCAGCATGAATAGAATCGAGAGAAAGCTGCTCATCTTCTGACGAACTCATCATTACGATTGCAGTGCTATTATCTTTAGATTCACGGCGTAGTTCTACAATCATATCAAGACCATTACGCTGCGGCATTTGATAATCAACCAAGACAACATCATATGCATTCGATGAATACATTTCGAGTCCCTGATCAACGGTTATAGCCTCAGTAATCTGGACGTCTAGATTGCTTTTTTTCAACGCTCTTATTACGAGGGCTCTATCAACCTTGTCATCGTCGACTAGCAGTATTTTCATTATTTACACCCAGTACCACATATCTTACCGTCGAAAAAAGAGTCGGATAATAAGGTCGTCCTTAATCCGCACAGAAAGGCAATTAGACTACTATAAATATTAAGGAGCCTTCTAAATGCACAAAATTTATTGGGTGAGGTGATAAAGTAATCGACTTCTTTACCATAGCCATACTGCTTCCATTCATGCACAACCGCTATTTTAGCTTAGTCTTGATTCTTACTTTATTCCAATGACTATTAGCATTTGGCATATAAACCCAAGATAGAAGCTACTCCTGTAAAATACGCAAAAAATGGAACGATAGACAAAAAAAAGCCCTTAATAAAATAAGGGCTTTTAATAAAACACTACAATCTAAGATGCTTTTTAATACAAGTGCTAAAACGGAATATCATCATCAAAGCTATCAAAGTTATTCGCAGGCTGTGGTGCTGCTTGTGCTGGCTGGCGCGGAGGTTGGAAACCAGCTGATTGTGGTTGAGCACCTTGGGCATAATTTTGCTGTGGTTGCTGAGCTGGACGCTGAGCAGGTTGCCCTTGAGGCGCGGCATAGCTTTGCGCAGGCTGCTGAGCTGGGCGCTGTGCTGGCTGTCCTTGAGGCGCAGCATAACCGCCTTGTGGCTGTTGAGCCTGAGGAGCAAAACCGCCTGGTTGCTGACCCATTGCTGCAGAAGGTGATTGAGCCATCGGCTGATTATTTGCAAAACCTTGTCCTGCATTCATGCCAGCGTCTTGGCGACCATCTAACATCATCATGTCATTAACAACGATTTCCGTTGAATAACGCTTAATGCCATCTTTTTCATATTCATTTGTACGCAGCTTACCTTCGAAGTAGGCTTTAGAACCTTTCTTTAAATACTGACCAATAATTTCAGCCAATTTACCAAAGGCTGTCATACGGTGCCATTCAGTTTTTTCAACTTTCTGACCCGAGTTTTTATCATTGTAACTTTCGTCTGTTGCTACGCTAACCGTTACGACCGCACTACCACTTGGCAGATATTTCATTTCCGGATCTCGCCCAAGCGTACCGATGATTTGTACTTTGTTTACACTGCGGCCCATTTTATTCTCCCAATGAGTTAACGGTTGCCATCGCTTGTTGATAATCAAAAACGCTGGCATCTACTTTTAAATATATGGCTTGCTCTTCCGCTATTAAAATAGCATCGGCAACACCTCTAAGATTGATCAAGGCATCAAGATAGCAAGAATCTTCACTACCTTGAGTTTGAATATCTACCCGCACACTGTTGAGATGCGCAGGTTTTGGCGTAACGATTACTAATATCGCCCACGCAAAAACAGTTAATGCCAGTATAAGGAATAGTCCCTCAATACCGAAGTGGTTATTTAACCAGCCTCCAATTAAGCCACCCACAAAAGCACCTAGAAACTGTAAGGTAGAATAAATCCCCATTGCACTGCCCTTTGCGCCCGCAGGGGCAACCTTACTTAACCAAGAGGGTAGCGTCGCTTCCATAATATTAAAGGCCCAAAAGAACACACCCAATGCAATAGCCCAGGCCCAAACGCCTGCTGCCTGAGACATCAAAATCAAAGCAATTATCATAATCCCTAAAGCGACAACCACAATGCCTTTCATTTGGCGCTTTTTCTCAGCGATAATGACAAAAGGCACCATAAAAACAAAGGCAACCAATAAAACGGGTAAGTATAACCAAGCATGCTGATCTAAGCTTAATCCCGCTTGAACCAATTGAGGAGGAATCGACACAAACATAGCAACCATCAAAGCATGTAAAATAAAGATGCCTATATTAAGCGGCCATAACTGCCCGTTGCCCAACTGCTTGAAAACTTCGCTAATAATGGCACTGCCGTCACGATGCCTCTTACGCGCAGGAGTCGGAACAAAATACAACATCAACCCGATACCGCACAGGGACAAAATACCTGTAACGATAAAAATGAGTTGCAGACCACCAAAATGAACTAAGACAGGCCCCAATACGAGCGCAACTGAAAATGAAAGTCCAATTGACGCTCCAATTGACGCCATAGCCTTCATTCTATGCTCTTCACGAGTTAAATCTGAGACCAACGCCATTACCGCACTAGCAATCGCCCCACACCCTTGCAAAAAGCGCCCCAAAATAATGCCATAAATAGTATCGGCATTGGCAGCAATGAAACTTCCAAGCGCAAAAATAAGCAAGCCAATAACAATAATAGGCTTACGGCCAAAGTAGTCAGACAGCGCCCCCGCGGGGATCTGCAATAAGGCTTGGCTTAATCCATAAGCGCCTATTGCTAAACCAAGTAATTCCGGTGTTGCACCTTCAAAATCAGTACCCGCAATCGCCATAACGGGCAAAACCATAAATAGGCCTAGCATGCGTAATGCATACAGAGAGGCTAACGAAGCAATGGCACGCTTTTCAGTGCCTGAAATTATTGATACTGGAGACATTAGAGCTGATTACAAAAAATTGGAGGCTTATTCTAGCAGATTAATTTACCCCTCCTGCACTAATTTTATTTTGTCTATTTTATCAACAGTCTCAATATCTAATATAAAAGAACTAGTTAATCTAAATAAGAATAAAAAACTCTTATTTTATGCGTTTAAAATCACACTTTGACACTTCCGAATATGGTAATTTAAGGCAAATGGCGTAAACTATTTTTACTCGAGCTGGAAGCTCATACAAATTACAAGGACAGTAATATGGAACAAGCAACAACATCTAGACGCATCATTCTTTTTGGTCAACAAAACTTACAAAACTCTATATTAATTGGCTTCATACATCAGCGTACCAATATAGATTGCCAATTAATAAGCACCCCAGAATGGAGCAATGACTGGAGTGCTTTTGAAGGTCAAACTCTGGCACTTATCGATGCTGAATGCGGACGACCTGAACGCCTACAAGATTTACTAGAACAAATATTCGATCAGAACGAGAACATCCAAGTTGCCTTCTTTAATACTCAATCAAGCAGCCCTATTGAACGCTTAATGGCTTGGCCAATGGTTAATGGAATCTTCTACAAAGAAAGCTCACAGCAACAGCTTGTAAAAGGTATCACTGCAATCTTTGAAGGTGAGTTTTGGCTTTCTCGTCGTATATTGGCACAATACCTCGAACGCACCCGCAGCAAGCCACGCAAGGTTACCCACAACGCTAATTTACTGACGCGACGAGAGAAGCAAATACTGAACCTCACCGCGACAGGTGCAACTAATACCGAAATAGCTGAACACCTAAGTGTGAGTATGCATACGGTTAAAACCCACATTTACAACCTATTTAAAAAGATTGATGTATCGAACCGCATCCAAGCAGTTAACTGGGCTAAAGACAATCTAGAAGACCTAGTACAAGAAAGCGCAGTTTAATTCCTTTACCCTTCGCTCAGTTGCTTTACAATTCTGACTTTACAATAGATTAAAGTCAGAATTGTTAATGGATAAAATCATAGTACAGGGTGCTCGCACTCATAATCTAAAAAATGTTGATATTGAGATTCCTCGCGACAAGCTAATTGTTATTACTGGCTTAAGCGGTTCAGGAAAATCATCATTAGCTTTTGACACCCTGTATGCAGAAGGTCAGCGTCGCTACGTTGAATCTCTATCTACCTACGCTCGACAATTTTTATCAATGATGGAGAAGCCCGATGTTGATCACATTGAAGGTCTATCCCCTGCGATCTCTATTGAACAAAAATCAACATCTCACAACCCGCGCTCAACGGTTGGTACCGTCACCGAGATTTATGATTATCTAAGACTATTATTTGCCCGAGTTGGAACACCGAAGTGCCCTGAGCATGATGTTGCCTTAGAAGCTCAAACCATCAGCCAAATGGTTGACCAAATCATTGCCATGCCTGAAGGCAGCAAGCAAATGATTTTGGCACCTGTGGTTCGCGACCGCAAAGGTGAACACCTTCATGTATTGGATAATCTTAGAGCTCAAGGTTTTATCCGAGCGCGCATTGATGGCCTTGTCTGTGATTTGGACGATACCCCAGAATTAGACAAGAAAAAGAAGCACAGCATTGAAGTGGTCGTTGACCGCTTTAAGATCCGTGACGAGATTGCGCAACGTTTAGCTGAGTCTTTAGAAACCTGCGTCCAATTAAGTGGCGGCCTGGTTATGGTCATGCCAATGGATGACGATACCAGCGAAGGCTTGCTATTTTCATCGCAATTCTCTTGCCCTCATTGCGGATATAGCTTATCTGAGTTAGAGCCTCGACTATTCTCTTTCAATAACCCTGCCGGCGCTTGTAGTACTTGTGATGGCTTAGGAGTAAAACAGTACTTTGATAAACAGCTGGTCGTTGCTGACCCAAGCCTTTCTATTTCTGAAGGCGCTATTCGTGGCTGGGATCGACGTAGTATTTACTACTTTCAAATGCTGAACTCCGTAGCTGATCACTATGGCTTTGATATAGATAAAGCTTTTAATAAGCTTACCCAGAAGCAACAGAACATTATCTTGCATGGCAGTGGTGAAGATGAAATAAGCTTTAACTACGTCAACAGTCGTGGGGACACCGTCTTAAAGACTCACATTTTTGAAGGTGTACTCCCAAATTTAGATCGCCGCTTTCATGACACCGACTCTCAAATGGTACGAGAAGAGCTGTCTAAATACTTAAGTGTTCAACCTTGTCCTACTTGTGAGGGTTCTCGTTTGAGAACAGAAGCGCGACATGTATTTATCGGCGACAAAACCATCCATCAATGCACAGCACTTCCAATCGACGAAGCTCAAGCTTATTTTACGCAACTCGAGTTCACAGGTCAGAAATCTAAAATAGCCGAAAAAATTCTGAAAGAAATACGTGATCGAT
Organism: Oleispira sp.; assembly: GCA_002708475.1. Taxonomy (GTDB): domain Bacteria; phylum Pseudomonadota; class Gammaproteobacteria; order Pseudomonadales; family Oceanobacteraceae; genus Oleispira. The sequence goes on from PAOL01000045.1 coordinate 37,433, forward strand.
TACAGTTCTTGGTCAACGTAGGTCTTGAATACCTCAGTCTTGATCGAAGCTCAGATACACTTTCAGGCGGGGAAGCTCAGCGTATTCGTTTAGCCTCACAGATTGGTGCAGGCCTAGTCGGTGTTATGTACATTTTGGATGAACCTTCTATAGGCTTGCATCAAAGAGATAACGATCGCCTATTACAAACACTTATCCACCTTCGCGATATCGGTAATACCGTGATTGTGGTTGAACATGATGAAGACGCTATTCGCAGTGCTGATTACCTTATTGATATCGGACCTGGCGCAGGCGTGCATGGTGGCGAAATTGTTGCGCAAGGTACGCCTCAAGAAGTATTTGATAATCCAAACTCCATTACAGGCCAGTTCTTAACAGGTGCGAGAAAAATCGCCATCCCTGAAGTGCGCAGTGTCTACGATCCTGAACGTTTATTAACCCTAACTGGTGCAACTGGGAATAACCTAGACAACGTAGAGCTTAATATCCCTCTAGGCTTGTTAACCTGCGTCACAGGAGTTTCTGGTTCGGGTAAATCTACACTTATAAACCGCACCCTATATCCATTGGCAGCAACCGCTTTAAATGGCGCCACAACCCTTAAAGCCGCTCCCTATGAAACTATCGAGGGAATGGATCAACTCGACAAAGTCGTCGATATTGATCAAAGCCCAATTGGCCGCACCCCTCGTTCAAACCCAGCAACATATACAGGAATTTTTACACCTATACGCGAATTATTTGCAGGTACACAAGAATCCCGTAGCCGTGGCTATAAAGTTGGCCGCTTCTCGTTTAACGTTAAAGGCGGACGATGTGAAGCTTGCCAAGGTGATGGCGTCATAAAAGTTGAGATGCATTTCTTAGCAGACGTTTATGTGCCCTGTGATATATGTAAAGGCCAGCGCTATAACCGAGAAACTTTGGATATTCGCTATAAGGGAAAAAACATTCATGAATGTTTATCTCTCACCGTTGAAGATGCCCGCGAATTCTTTGATGCCATCCCAGCAATATCTCGTAAACTTCAAACTCTAATCGATGTAGGCCTGTCCTATATTACTTTAGGACAAGCAGCCACCACGCTATCCGGCGGTGAAGCTCAACGGGTAAAATTAGCGAAGGAACTCTCTAAGCGCGACACAGGAAATACCTTGTATATTCTGGATGAGCCAACAACTGGATTACACTTCGCCGATATTCAACAACTATTAGTGGTACTGCATCGCTTACGTGATCACGGTAATACTGTAGTCGTTATTGAACACAACTTGGATGTTATTAAAACTGCTGACTGGATTGTTGATTTGGGGCCTGAAGGTGGCTCAAAAGGTGGCTATATCATTGCGGAAGGTACACCTGAAGACCTTGCTGAAGAGAAGCAATCTCACACGGCGACTTTTTTAAAGCCATTATTAGAACGTGGATACTAATAAACAATAGAATTATTGAGTAGCTCAGCGTAATTGATGTTCAAAATATATTTAAAAACGGGCCTGAATAATATAAATATTATTCAGGCTTTTTTATGCCCATAAAATATTTTACTTTTTTACAGACAAAAAAAAGCCCAGCAGAGCTGGGCTTTTTTATGACAAAGATTTTACTCTTCGCCAGCTTCTGTTGCTTCAACAACGCCTTCTGCTTCAACAGCAGGACGGTCTACTAATTCAACATAAGCCATAGGTGCATTATCACCTGAACGGAAACCACATTTCATAATGCGAATGTAGCCACCCGGACGTGCTTCATAACGAGGACCCAACTCATTAAACAACTTACCAACAGCTTCTTTACTGCGAGTACGTGCAAAAGCCAAACGGCGATTTGCAACGGAGTCTACTTTAGCCAATGTAATCAACGGCTCAGCAACACCACGTAACTCTTTTGCTTTTGGCAAAGTAGTCTTAATGATTTCATGCTCGAACAAAGACACAGCCATGTTTTTAAACATTGCTTGGCGGTGTGCACTGGTGCGATTAAAGTGGCGACCACTTTTACGATGACGCATGATTCTTTTCCTTTACTAACTGAACGCTCTGCGAGGTTTAATCCGTGAGGACTAAGCCAGCACTTTGTCGTCGTTTCGAAGACTTGCTGGCGGCCAATTTTCTAGGTGCATACCTAGAGAAAGACCACGTGATGCAAGAACGTCTTTAATTTCAGTCAGAGATTTCTTACCCAAATTAGGAGTCTTCAACAGCTCAACTTCAGTGCGCTGTATCAAATCACCAATGTAGTAAATATTCTCAGCCTTTAGGCAGTTCGCAGAACGAACAGTTAACTCTAAATCGTCAACTGGGCGTAGAAGGATAGGATCAATTTCCTCTTCTTCTTTCTGCTGCTCAACTACTTCCTCATTTTCCAGGTCAACAAATATTGCTAATTGTTGCTGCAGAATTGTAGCAGAACGACGAATCGCTTCTTCTGGATCGATGGTGCCATTGGTTTCCAATTCGATAACCAACTTATCTAGATCAGTACGCTGTTCAACACGAGCGTTATCTACGCTGTATGAAATACGTTGTACTGGGCTATAAGTAGCATCGATTTGCAATTTGCCAATCGCCTTCGTTTCTTCGTCGTTTTGATTGCGAGACTCTACAGTCTCATAACCACGACCTGAAGAGATTTTTAACGTCATCTTCAGTTCAGTGCCGGCCGCTAAATGAGCAATTACATGCTCAGGATTAGCGATTTCAACACCGTGATCCAGTTGGATATCGGCAGCGGTTACTGCTCCTGCTCCAGACTTAACTAGAGTCAGAGTCGCATCATCACGTTCGTGAAGTTTGACTGCAACACCTTTCAGGTTTAACAAGATTTCAATTACGTCTTCTTGTACGCCTTCGATCGTGCTGTACTCATGGAGTACACCGTCGATCTCTACCTCTACAATTGCCGCTCCTGGCATGGAGGACAGCAATATTCGACGCAATGCGTTGCCAAGTGTATGACCGAAACCACGTTCCAGTGGCTCAAGAGTCACTTTCGCATGAGTCTTGCTCATTTCTTCAACTTGAATATGACGAGGTGTCAAAAATTCGTTTACTGCACGCTGCATAGCTGCCCCTTACGATGCTCTATTATTTAGAGTAAAGTTCCACAATTAAGTTTTCGTTGATCTCTGCTGGAAGATCAGAGCGCTCAGGAACAGATTTAAATGTTCCTTCCATCTTAGTAGCGTTCGAGTCGATCCAAGAAGAATCACCACGATTGCCAGCAAGAGCAAGTGCACTTTTAATACGATCTTGGTTCTTTGCTTTTTCACGAACAGCGACAACGTCACCGCTTTTAACCATGAAAGAAGCAACATTAACGACAGTGCCGTTAACCGTGATCGACTTATGAGATACCAGCTGACGAGATTCTGCACGAGTTGAACCAAAGCCCATACGATAAACAACGTTATCTAGGCGAGATTCAAGCAACTGAAGCAGGTTTTCACCTGTAGCGCCTTTACGACGTGCAGCTTCTTTGTAATATCCGCGGAATTGCTTTTCAAGAACACCGTATAAACGACGAACTTTTTGCTTTTCACGCAATTGTAGACCGTAGTCGGATAAACGACCACGACCAGCGCCATGTACGCCAGGCTTAGTTTCTAACTTACACTTAGAGTCTAATGCGCGAACGCCGCTCTTAAGGAATAAATCAGTGCCTTCGCGACGAGACAGTTTACATTTAGGACCAATATAACGTGCCACTATTCTGTCTCCTTATACACGACGTTTCTTAGGCGGACGACAACCATTATGAGGAATCGGCGTCACATCTGTGATGTTGTTAATCTTGTAACCACATGCATTTAATGCACGTACCGCAGATTCACGACCTGGACCAGGACCCTTAACTTCAACATCAAGGTTCTTTAATCCATATTCTTTAGCAGCTTCACCAGCTCGCTCTGCAGCAACCTGCGCAGCGAATGGAGTGCTTTTACGTGAACCACGGAAACCAGACCCACCTGCAGTTGCCCATGAAAGAGCATTACCTTGGCGATCGGTCAGAGTTACGATGGTATTGTTAAAAGAGGCATGAATGTGGGCGATACCGTCCGCAACCTGCTTTTTAACTTTTTTCTTAGTACGAGAATTTCCTGGCTTAGCCATATTCTACAATCCTACTTTTAATATCAACACTGCAACCTAAACAATGACAATGCAGCTACACTAAAAGCCAATCCGTAATTACTTACGGATTGGTTTGCGAGGACCCTTACGGGTACGCGCATTTGTTTTAGTGCGTTGGCCACGAACTGGAAGACTACGACGGTGGCGAATGCCACGGAAGCAACCCATGTCCATCAATCTCTTGATGTTCATTTGTTTTTCACGACGAAGATCACCTTCAACCGTTAACTGACCAACTTCATTACGAAGTTCATCAAGCTGGTCTTCAGATAAATCAGCAATTTTAATCGTTTCAGCAATTCCAGTAGCAGCACATAACTGCTTCGCGGTAGAACGACCTACGCCAAAAACGTAAGTCAAAGAGATAACCGCGTGCTTGTTATCAGGAATGTTGACACCGGCAATACGGGCCATGTCTAACTCCAATCAGTTTTTGCTTATAAAGGGCGCAAGATACTATATGAGACTCACATCAAATGCAAGCAACATATTCTTAAACGCCACCAATGATCAAGATTATTATTAACCTTGACGCTGTTTATGCTTAGGATCTGCTGTACAGATCACTCGCACACTACCGTTACGACGAATCGTCTTACAGTTACGGCAGATTTTTTTTACAGAAGCACGTACTTTCATGACGATCTCCTATCAGATCAGTCTGTTAGCGTGAAACGCCACCAGAACCGAAATTCTTTAAATTTGATTTCTTCATCACTGATTCATACTGGTGTGACATTAAGTGCGATTGCACCTGAGACATAAAGTCCATCACTACCACTACAACAATCAATAACGAAGTACCACCGAAATAGAAGGGTACATCAGCCAAGACGACTAGCATCTGTGGCATCAAGCACACTGCCGCGATATATAAGGAGCCGAACAATGTCAACTTACCTAATACACCATCGATATAGTTAGCAGTTTGTATTCCTGGACGAATCCCTGGAATAAAAGCACCAGACTTCTTCAAGTTTTCAGCTACATCTTTAGGGTTAAACATTAACGCCGTATAGAAGTAACAGAAGAAGATGATACCCGCTGCAAACAGAACGATATATAGCGGTTGACTAGGTCCTAACGCTAAAGATACATCCTGCAACCACTCCATTCCTTCAGACTGACCAAACCACTGGCCGATCGAAGCGGGGAATAATAACAGACTTGATGCAAAAATAGCAGGAATAACACCAGCCATATTCAATTTTAATGGTAAATGGCTTGTCTGTGCTGCAAATACCTTACGGCCTTGCTGGCGCTTAGCATAATTAATGGTAATTCGACGCTGTCCTCGTTCAACGAAAACAACAAATGCAACAACCATTACTGCTACGATCGCGATCGCTAACAACACAAGGATGTTTAAATCCCCTTGACGTGCTGATTCGAAACTTTGACCAATTGCACCAGGCAAGCCTGCAACGATACCCGCGAAGATCAGTATAGAGATGCCGTTTCCAATGCCGCGCTCAGTGATTTGTTCACCAAGCCACATTAGGAAAACAGCACCACATACGAAAGACGGAATAGCACCCAGATAGAAATCCATGCCAGAGCTAAAGGTAATACCCTGCCCCGCTAGACCGACTGACACACCAGTTGCCTGGATAGTAGCCAGCAATACCGTGCCGTAGCGCGTATATTGCGTGATCTTGCGGCGACCAGCTTCACCTTCTTTCTTCAGCTGTTCTAGCTGGGGGCTCACTGCCGTTAGCAATTGCATAATAATAGAAGCAGAAATATAAGGCATGATGCCGAGCGCAAGAATACTCATGCGTTCTAGTGCACCACCCGAAAACATATTAAACATACTCAAGATCGTGCCTTGATTCTGTTCAAACATCTGCGCTAATTGATCAGGGTTAATTCCTGGTACAGGAATATGTGCCCCAATTCGATATACGATAATCGCTAAGAATACAAAGCGGATCCGAGCCCATAGCTCGGATAATCCACTTTGCATGCCTTGCGGTAGTGAGCCTTTAGCCATTTAGTCCTCGACCTTACCACCGGCAGCTTCAATAGCTGCCTGAGCACCTTTAGTTACTTTCAAACCTTTGATAGTAACCGCTTGTTTGATCTCACCAGACAAAATTACGCGAGCACGCTTAATTTTGTCACCGATGATATCAGCAGCTTTAAGAGCTGCTAAATCTACGATGTCGCCTTCTACTTTAGTCAATTCGTTTAAACGAACCTCAGCGGTATACTGAGCTTGACGTGAAGTAAAACCAAATTTTGGTAAGCGACGTTGTAAAGGCATTTGACCACCTTCAAAACCAGGTGCAACTTTACCACCTGAACGAGACTTTTGTCCTTTGTGACCACGGCCGCCAGTCTTACCAAGACCAGAACCGATACCACGACCTACACGCTTACGTGCAGTTTTAGCACCTTTACCAGGGCTGAGTTCATTAAGACGCATCTTATTATCCCTCTACCTTAAGCATGTATTGAACCTTGTTGATCATGCCACGTACTGACGGAGTATCTTCCAACTCTACAGTGTGACCGATCTTACGAAGGCCTAGACCTTTAATGGTCGCGCGATGCTTCGGCAATTTGCCGATTGAGCTACGCAATTGAGTTACCTTAACGGTTTTCTTAGCCATGCTGTCCTACCCCAGAATATCTTCTACGGATTTACCACGCTTGGCTGCAACTTGTTCAGGTGACTTCATTTGATTCAAGCCATTGAAAGTTGCACGTACAACGTTTACAGGGTTTGTAGACCCGTAACATTTTGCCAATACGTTCTTAACACCACACATTTCTAAAACCGCACGCATTGCACCACCGGCAATAATACCAGTACCTTCAGATGCTGGCTGCATGTAAACCTTAGAACCGCCGTGGCGTGCCTTAATAGGATATTGCAAGGTTGTACCATCTAGTTCTACCTGGATGATATTTCGCTTAGCTGAATCCATTGCTTTCTGGATAGCGGTTGGAACTTCGCGTGCTTTACCACGACCAAAACCAACTTTACCATTTCCGTCGCCAACTACAGTTAAAGCAGTGAAGCCGAAAATACGACCACCTTTTACTACTTTTGCAACACGGTTCACTTGAACCAGTTTTTCCTGCAGATCGCTTTCGTTACGCTCTACGCGTTCATTATTTGCCATTGTTCCTACCCCTTAGAATTCCAAGCCGCCTTCACGGGCTGCATCAGCCAGGGCCTTAACTCGACCATGGTATTGGAAACCAGAGCGGTCGAAAGCAACCTTAGTGACACCAGCAGCTTTAGCGCGCTCAGCAATTAGCTGACCAACTTTAGTTGCCGCTTCGACGTTACCAGTAGCAGTTGCACGCAGATCTGCTTCAACAGTAGAGGCTGTAGCTAACACTTCAGCACCACTGGAAGAAAGAATCTGAGCATAAATGTGTCTGGGTGTACGGTTTACACACAGACGTACTGTACCCTTCTCGCGAATACGCATACGAGTTTTACGGGCACGGCGTAAACGAGCTGTTTTCTTCTCATTCATGAGCCTAGACCTTATTTCTTCTTAGCTTCTTTGCGACGCACATTTTCGTCAGCATAACGAACACCTTTACCTTTATAAGGCTCTGGTGGACGGTATCCACGAATTTCTGCGGCTACTTGACCAACCTGTTGCTTATCAACACCAGAAATAACAATCTCAGTTTGAGATGGTACTTCAGCAGTGATGCCTTCTGGTAACTCATAATCCACTGGATGAGAGAAACCTAAGCTCAGATTGACGACTTTTCCAGAAGTTTTGGCACGATAACCAACGCCCTGAAGAATTAATTTCTTCTGAAAGCCTTGAGTTACGCCAACAACCATGTTGTTCACTAAAGAACGGAAAGTACCAGCCATAGCCATGGCAGCCTTATCACCGTTCTTTGGAGCAAAAACAATGTTGCTTTCTTCTTGTTTAATTTCTACAGATGAATGGATATCCATCTCTAGAGTGCCCTTACCGCCTTTAATCGCGATTTTGGACTCCGCTAGTGTTACTTCAACACCAGCCGGTATAGCTACGGGAGCTTTTGCAATACGAGACATTGTAAAATTCCCTTAGAATACGGTAGCAATAACTTCGCCGCCAATGCCTTGAGCACGGGCTGCACGATCAGTCATTACACCTTTCGAAGTGGATACGATGGCAACACCTAGACCAGCTTCTACTTTTGGTAGAACAGCTGTGCCTTTGTATTGACGTAAACCAGGACGACTAACACGCTTGATAGTCTCAATTACTGGCTTACCTTCGTAATACTTAAGGTCTATATTTAGGCTTGGTTTAGCATCGCCTTCAACTGCATACGCAGTGATATAACCTTCATCTTGCAGCAATTTAGCTACAGATACTTTTAACTTAGAAGACGGCATACTCACATTCGCATGTCCGGCCAATTGACCGTTACGAATACGAGTTAGCATGTCCGCTAAGGGATCTTGCATACTCATTTCATTTTCCTCTGTTGTACAGCGCCCTAGAAAATAAAGAAAAGAGCACCATTACAGTACTCCTTCTTTACTAACCGGAATTGCTTACCAACTAGCTTTTTTCAGGCCAGGAACGTTACCTTTCATGCCTTCTTCACGTAGTTTAATACGAGAAAGCTTGAATTTACGGTATACGCCATGTGGACGACCTGTGATTTGGCAGCGGTTACGTAAACGGCTCTTAGAAGAATCACGAGGAAGCTTTTGCAATTGTATTTGCGCGCTCCAACGATCTTCATCAGAAGAATCTACGTTTAAGATAATCGCCTTCAGTGCAGCGCGTTTCTCGGCATGTTTAGCTACTAGCTTCTCACGCTTTGCTTCACGCTGTTTCATACTGATCTTAGCCATGAGACTTACCCTTAGTTACGGAACGGGAAGTTCAATGCTTTTAATAAAGCATGACCTTCTTCGTTCGTCTTAGCTGTAGTAGTGATAGTGATATCCATACCGCGAATCTTATCGACTTTGTCGTACTCGATTTCTGGGAAGATAATCTGCTCTTTCACACCCATGCTGTAGTTACCACGGCCGTCGAACGATTTACCGTTCAAGCCACGGAAGTCACGTACACGTGGAAGCGAGATGTCGATTAGACGATCTAGGAATTCCCACATACGATCTGAACGCATGGTTACTTTACAGCCAATTGGGTAGCCGTCACGTACTTTAAAGCTTGCAACAGACTTGCGAGCCTTAGTAACAACTGCTTTTTGACCTGACATTGCTTCCATATCAGCAACGGCGTTATCAAGAAGTTTCTTATCGCCTAGCGCTTCACCAACACCCATGTTTAGGGTGATTTTAGTAACGCGTGGCACTTCCATAACGTTTTTGTAACCAAACTCTTCAGTCAACTTGGCTACAACATCTGATTTGTACAGTTCTTTCAAACGTGACATATCGGTATCTCCTAGTTGCTTTAAGCGATTACTTCGCCGGTGGATTTGAAAACACGCACTTTAGTCTCGCCTTCAACCTTAAAGCCAACACGGTCGGCTTTTTCGGTTTTAGGATTCCAAATTGCAACGTTAGAAACTTGAATACCAGCTTCTTTTTCAACGATGCCGCCTGGCTGCTGTAGCTGCGGGTTAGGCTTTTGGTGTTTTTTCACCATGTTAATGCCGGTAATGATAACACGATTATCGGCAAGTACTTTAACTACTTTGCCTCGCTTACCATTATCTTTGCCTGCAATAACAATTACTTCGTCATCTCTACGAATTTTTAACATGCTATCTCTACCCCTATAACACTTCTGGTGCTAGGGAAATGATCTTCATGAACTTCTCAGAACGAAGCTCACGAGTCACTGGCCCAAAAATACGGGTACCGATAGGTGCATCTGAAGCATTTAACAATACTGCAGAATTCGTATCGAAACGGATGATAGAACCATCCGCACGACGAACACCTTTACGTGTACGAACAACAACAGCTGTAAGTACTTGACCCTTTTTAACTTTACCGCGAGGAATTGCTTCCTTAACGGATACTTTAATAAGGTCGCCTATACGGGCGTAGCGACGGTGTGAACCGCCCAAAACCTTAATACACATTACGCGTTTGGCGCCGCTGTTATCAGCAACATCCAGCATTGATTGTGTTTGGATCATGCCATTTGCTCCTAGTAACTGCGCTAAACCTTAACGGCGCGCTCATCGATTGTAACTAAGGTCCAAGTCTTTGTCTTAGACAAAGGACGAGATTCCTTAACAGTAACCACGTCACCAATTTGGCATTCGTTGTTCGCGTCGTGTGCGTGTACTTTCGTAGAACGCTTCACGAATTTCTTGTAGATCGGGTGCTGAACACGACGCTCTACAAGAACAGTGATGGTTTGATCCATCTTATCGCTTACAACCTTACCAGTAAGGGTGCGTGCAGTAGTTTGTTCACTCATGATTATTCACCTGCCTTCTGAGCCAGCACGGTTTTTACGCGAGCGATGTCACGACGAGTCTGCTTGATTAGGTGAGATTGACCCAACTGACCAGTAGACTTCTGCATGCGCAACTTAAATTGATCGCTCAACAGCTCTTCTAACTGAGTTTGTAACTCAGCTACTGACTTATCTTTTAATTCAATCGCCTTCATCACATCACCGTCCGTTTAACGAATGTTGTAGCAATAGGCAATTTAGCCGCAGCAAGTTCGAACGCTTCACGAGCTAATTCTTCACTTACACCTTCCATTTCGTATAAAACACGACCTGGCTGGATCTGGCATACCCAATATTCTACGTTACCCTTACCTTTACCCTGACGAACCTCAAGAGGCTTGCTGGTAATCGGCTTATCAGGAAAAATGCGAATCCAGATTTTCCCGCCACGCTTGATTTTACGAGTCATTGTACGACGCGCAGCCTCAATTTGACGAGCTGTAATGCGACCTCGGCCAGTAGCCTTAAGGCCATACTCACCGAAGCTCACTTTACTTCCGCGAGCTAGACCACGGTTGCGGCCCTTCATCATTTTGCGGAACTTTGTACGTTTTGGCATCAACATGGTTAAAAACCCCTATGAACGGCCGCCTTTCTTTTTGCCTTGGTTTTTAGCACGGTTTCGAACTTCTTCGATACCACCCAAGACTTCACCTTTGAAGATCCAGACCTTAACGCCGATAACACCATATGTAGTGTTAGCTTCGTATGTGCCATAGTCGATATCAGCACGTAGAGTGTGCAAAGGAACACGTCCTTCACGATACCACTCTGAACGAGCGATCTCAGCACCACCTAAACGGCCACCAACTTGAATCTTGATACCTTCAGCACCGCCACGCATAGCATTCTGAACGGCGCGCTTCATAGCACGACGGAACATAATACGACGCTCTAGCTGGCTAGCAACGCTTTGCGCTACTAATTTAGCATCAAGATCTGGCTTACGGATCTCTTCAATATTGATGTGTACCGGAATACCCATCATATCAGTGATTTCTTTACGTAGTTTTTCTACGTCTTCGCCTTTCTTACCAATCACGATGCCTGGACGGGCAGTGTGAATAGTAACTTTCGCATTTTGCGAAGGACGTTCGATAACTACTTTGCTTACTGATGCTTTAACAAGACGTTTCTCAATAAGAGTACGTACTTGGATATCAGTTAACAAATTATCTGCATATTTGTCGCTTCCGGCATACCAAACACTATTATGGTCTTTGGTGATACCGAGACGAATACCAGTAGGATGTACTTTCTGACCCATCTTCGGCTCCCTATTTCTCAGACACTTTAACAGTGATGTGACAAGAACGCTTCAATATACGATCAGCACGACCCTTGGCACGCGGACGAATGCGTTTCATGGTAGTACCTTCGTCAACGAAGACAGTTGATACATTCAACTCATCTACGTCAGCGCCTTCGTTATGCTCAGCGTTAGCGATGGCAGATTCCAACACTTTCTTCATTAAGTCAGCACCCTTTTTAGGGCTAAACTCAAGAATTGTTAACGCTTCAGAAACATTTTTTCCACGGATTTGATCCGCAACTAGACGTGCCTTCTGGGCAGACAGTTGAGCTCCACGTAATATAGCGGCTACTTCAGACATACAATATAACCCCTTTATTAACGTTTAGCTTTCTTATCTGCAACATGACCTTTATAGGTACGTGTTACAGAAAATTCGCCTAGTTTATGTCCAACCATGTCTTCAGTTACGAAAACAGGCACGTGTTGACGGCCGTTATGAACGGCAATGGTCAGTCCTACGAACTCCGGAAAGATCGTAGAGCGTCGAGACCAGGTTTTAATCGGACGTTTTTCGCCCGATTCTAACGCTGCCTCTACCTTTGTCATCAAGTGGTGGTCTATAAAAGGACCTTTTTTTAATGAACGTGGCACAGCTCAATCCTCTTTTAAATTTACTTCGCAGAACGACGACGTACGATAAGCTTATCAGTACGCTTGTTCTTACGAGTTTTATAACCCTTGGTAGGCATGCCCCACGGAGATACTGGGTGACGACCACCCGATGTACGACCTTCACCACCACCATGTGGGTGATCAACTGGGTTCATAACAACACCACGAACCGTTGGACGTACGCCTCTCCAGCGTGAAGCACCTGCTTTACCAAGCTGGCGCAAGCTGTGCTCTGAATTCCCTACTTCACCTAAAGTAGCGCGACATTCGGATAATACTTTACGCATTTCTCCAGAACGTAAACGCAAGGTGCAGTAAGTACCTTCACGAGCAACAAGCTGAGCAGATGTACCAGCAGAACGAGCGATTTGAGCACCTTTACCAGGCTTCAATTCGATGCAGTGAATTACACTACCTACTGGAACATTGCGTAATGGCATAGAGCTACCTACTTTAATAGGAGCATCTTCACCAGAACGTACTTCATCACCTGCTGAAAGACCTTTAGGAGCGATAATATAGCGACGCTCACCATCTAGGTACTTCAACAATGCGATGTTAGCACTGCGATTTGGATCGTATTCTAAACGCTCAACAACAGCAGGAATGCCGTCTTTGTTACGTCTAAAATCGACTAAACGATAGTGTTGCTTATGACCACCACCGATGTGACGAGTAGTAATTCGACCGTTATTGTTACGACCGCCACTCTTGCTTTTCTTCTCTAGCAAACCAGCAAATGGCTTACCCTTGTGAAGTTCAGCGTTAACAACCTTAACCAGATGACGACGGCCAGCTGAAGTCGGTTTAGTTTTTACTAATGCCATTACCTTAGCTCCTTATTCTGCGTCAGCGAAGTCAATGTCCTGACCGGCTGCCAATGTAACGTATGCTTTACGCACGTCGTTACGCTTGCCCATGCCGCGTGCAGTACGCTTAGTTTTGCCTTTCTGATTCAAGACCTGAACATTTTCAACTTTAACGTCGAACAATGCTTCAACAGCTTTCTTGATTTCAGGCTTTGTAGCATCTGGAGCTACCACGAAGGTGTATTGACCTTGCTCTGCGATAACTGTCGCTTTCTCAGAGATGCGTGGACCCATTAATACTTTATAGATACGTTCCTGGTTCATCCTAAAGTCTCCTCTAATTTCTTAAGAGCAGAGACTGTTACCAATACTTTATTAAAGGCAACTAGGCTCACAGGATCAACTGCGCCAGCTTCAGTCACTGCAACGTGTGGAACGTTACGAGAAGCTAGGTATAGTTTTTCATCCAGATCTTCAGCAATAATAAGAACGTTGCTTAACTGCAACTCTTCCATTTTCGCTACGAAGTCTTTAGTTTTGTGAGAATCCATAGTGAATTCTTCAGCAACAACTAAACGCTCTTGACGAACTAATTCAGAAAGAATGCTCTGCATCGCTGCGCGATACATCTTCTTGTTTACTTTTTGCTCGAAGCTACGTGGGCTAGCGGCGAATGTAACACCACCTTTACGCCAGATAGGACCACGAGAAGTACCAGCACGTGCACGGCCAGTACCTTTTTGACGCCAAGGCTTAGCACCACCGCCGCTTACAGCTGCGCGGTTTTTCTGGGCTTTAGTACCTTGACGAGCAGTAGACAGGTATGCCGTAACAACCTGATGTACTAATGATTCATTGTATTCGCGACCGAAAGCAACTTCGGAAACAGATACAGTGGCACCACTGTTTGTTGTCAGTTCCATAGTTGTTCTCCTAGCGCTTAACTTTAACAGCTGGTTTAACGATTAGATCACCGCCGGTAGCGCCAGGTACTGCACCTTTAACCAACAATAAGCCACGTTCAGCATCTACGCGAATGATCTCTAAGCTTTGAGTAGTTACCTGCTCAGAACCCATATGACCTGCCATTTTCTTACCTTTCCAAACACGACCAGGAGTTTGACACTGACCGATTGAACCAGGTGCACGGTGAGACAATGAGTTACCGTGTGTAGCATCTTGCATTTGGAAGTTCCAACGCTTAACGCCACCTTGAAAACCTTTACCTTTAGAGGTACCGGTTACATCTACTTTCTGGCCGTCTTCAAAACGAGAAACAGTAAGCTCAGCGCCTACAGTAAACTCTTCTTCTGTACGGAATTCACAAAGACCACGACCTGCTTGAACACCTGCTTTAGCAAAGTGACCAGCTGCTGGCTTTGAAACACGAGAAGCTTTCTTCTCACCATAAGTAACCTGAATAGCTTGATAGCCATCAGTTTCTTGAGTTTTAATCTGAGTAACTAATTGAGTCGGAACTTCAATCACTGTTACAGGGATAGCTTGACCATCCTCAGAAAAAACTCGGGTCATGCCAGCTTTCTTGCCGACTAAACCTATCGTCATAATATTTTCCTCTAGTGTAGGGGGCTAATACCCGCTATGGCCGCTCCAGATGGATCGAGTAGATCTAAATGAGCGTTACACAAGAACTGTGTCTGGTTATTAATTAAACGAAATTGTTTAACTATTAACCTAAGCTAATTTGAACTTCCACACCGGCAGCCAAATCAAGCTTCATTAACGCATCAACTGTTTTCTCAGTTGGCTCAACAATGTCAAGCATGCGCTTATGTGTACGGATTTCATACTGATCACGAGCGTCTTTGTTGACGTGTGGTGAAACCAATACTGTAAAACGCTCTTTACGAGTAGGTAGTGGAATAGGACCACGAACCTGAGCGCCTGTACGTTTAGCAGTTTCAACAATCTCCTGAGTCGAAGAATCGATCAGACGATGGTCAAAAGCTTTCAAACGGATACGGATACTTTGGTTTTGCATTCGTTCCAGTCTCCAATTAATGTTAGATGCAGCCGAACACCCTTCGAAAAGGGAGGCGAATTGTATGCTTCTGATCAAAAAGTGTCAAGCGCACAAAAAGAAAGGCCCTCTTCCCAGCTTGGGAAGAGGGCCTTTCTTGCTATAAAGTCTCAAATAATCAATAGCTTATGCTTTTTAATTATTTTCGACCCATGTTGAATATTATCTTAAAATCCAACATGGCTAGCGATGTAGTTAAAGCCGCAATTAAGCGATTACTTTACCAACAACACCAGCACCTACAGTACGGCCACCTTCACGGATAGCGAAACGTAGACCTTCATCCATCGCGATTGGTGCGATTA
>PAOL01000046.1 GCA_002708475.1 Oleispira sp.
GTGACCGCTTTTGAAAATCTGTACGGTGCTGATATTTTTGATGATATTGACGCAGCGTATGATGCGATGACAGAAAGTATTGCTGCTTTTGAAACTGAAAATAAAGAAGAATTTTATCCATTCGATTCAAAGTATGATCGTTCTTTAACGGGGGATTATGAATACCCTATCAGTTCAAAAGCCAGTTTAGGTAAAGCGCGCTTCTTTTCATCCGATTTAACCTGTGCATCTTGTCACCAGCTGCAGCCTATTGGTGATGCAGGGGAAATATTCACCAGCTTTGAATATCACAATATTGGAGTGCCAGAAAATACTGCTTTACGTGCATTCAATGGTGCTAACGCTGTGGATGAGGGTTTATTGAATAATCCTGAGGTAACGGATGTGGCGGAAAGAGGTAAGTTTAAAGTACCTACTTTGCGCAATGTCGCTGTAACTGCACCTTATATGCATAACGGTATTTTTAATGAACTAGAAACCGTGATTCATTTTTATCAGCATACGAAAGAAAAAGCGCTGAATATCAGTACAGGCTCTGCTATTGAATTAGTGAACAATCCTGAAACGGATGCACCATGGGGTGATGCTGAAATTAGCGAGACGATTGAACATGACTTACTTGGTGGAAATGATATCAATCTTGATGATGACGAAGTCGATGCGATGGTTTGCTTTTTAATGTCATTAACAGATGCGCGTTACGAAGATCTTTTAGATCAAGATAAAGTAACAAGTTGCGGTTTATAGCTTTTAAACGAGTCGCTCATTTTTTGCGAATAAGCGGCTCGTTCAACCTAACTTTGATTTAAAGTTAGTTTGCATTTATTGCAAATAAGTCTCATTTATAATTAAATGATCACCTTAAAACCCTTTGCTGGAATCTGTCCTTTTGAATTTATCTCCTGCTATTTATTCCCTATCTTTGGCTCTAAGCCTTACTTCAGTCCCGCTTGCTGCAACAGCAGAAGAGGGTATTGAGCTTGATAATATTTATATTACGGGCGGTAAGGATGAGGTTTTAAAACAACCGGGTTCGGCGACACTGATTGATGATGTTGCTTTAGAAGAATTTGAATATACGGATTTACACCGTATTTTAAATGCCGTTCCTGGTGTAAATATTCAAGAAGAGGATGGTTATGGTCTTCGCCCTAATATTGGCTTGCGTGGAACCTCTCCTGAACGTAGTAAAAAAATTACGGTAATGGAAGATGGAATTTTATCGGGGCCAGCTCCTTATTCAGCTCCTGCGGCCTATTATTTTCCGAACATGTCACGCATGAGTGCTGTTGAAGTTTTTAAAGGCCCTTCTGCTATTCAATTTGGCCCCGCAACAGTTGGTGGTGCGATTAATCTAGTGAGCCGTGAAATTCCTTATGAATCAACAGGGGAACTTGATGTTCAGTACGGTACTGATAACTTCCAGCGCTATAACCTTTATCAGGGTCAGCAGATTGATCAATTTGGTTATTTGATTGAAGGGTTAAATGTTAGCGCGGATGGTTTTAAAGATCTTGATGGTGCAGGCGCGAGTGATAATACCGGCTTTGAAAGAAACGATGTGAATTTACAAACCAGCTGGCAAACGCTGGGTGAAGTGAGTCAGCTGTTTTTAGTTAAGTTGGGTTATGCCGATGAAGAATCGAACGAAACGTATCTGGGTTTAACCCGTGATGATTTCGAAGATGATGCGAATCGTCGCTATGCCGCTTCCCGTTTAGATGAAACTGAATGGACTCATGAGCAATTTCAGTTTACTCACCAATTAGAGGTTGATGATTTGGTTGTTACTACCGATGTCTATCGTAATAATTTTGATCGCGATTGGTTTAAGGTGAATGATTTTAATAATAGCTCGGTGACGATTGACGATGTGTTGTCTGACCCTGATTCGAATTCTGATTATTACGATGTATTAACAGGCGCAGCGAGTAGTGCTAATACTGATCAGCAGTTGCGCATTGGTAACAACGGGCGTAAGTATTTCTCACAGGGAATACAAACCCGCGTTAATAATAGCTATGACTTTTTTGGTTTAAAAAATGATTTAGAAGTTGGAATTCGAATTCACCAAGATCAGGTTGAGCGTCATCATACTGAGCAGAATTACAACATGCTGGTTGGCGGTACTTTACAGGCTGTTGGAGGTACTTATAAAACGACGGCATTAAATAAAAATGAAGCATTCGCGGTTGCCGTGTATATCCAAGATAAAATTCAGGTTGACGATACGGTTGTGAGTTTGGGCCTTCGCCACGAAAGTATTGAATCGTCTAAAACCACTTATGGAGAATTAACGGGGGTTAAAGAATCTGAAAATACCTTGAAGCAATCTGTTTGGTTACCTGGCATCGGAGTTTATTCACAATTAACGGATGATGTGGGTGTATTGGCCGGTGTTTATAAGGGTTTTACGGCAGCAACGCCTGGAACATCTGATGATGTTAATCCTGAAGAAAGCGTTAACGTCGAACTAGGTTCTCGTTTTACCGGTAAGTGGGCCTTTGGTGGTCAAGCTGAAGTGATTGGTTTTATGAATAACTACAGCGAATTTAGCGGTACATGCAGTTTTTCTCAGGGATCTTGCGATACAAGTAGTACAGGTGAGCAATCTAATGCGGGAAGCGCAATAGTTTACGGCGTGGAAGCAGCATGGAGTCGTCAGCTATTAATGGGTGAGTTTATGATGCCGATTTCATCGACTTATACTTATAGTCATGGTGAGTTTGGAGATGATTTTATTGATAGCACGGGTGCATTCGGTGAAGCAGACCAAGCAATTGAGCAAGGTTATGAGATTGGATATTTACCAGAGCATCGTTTAAATGTTCAAGTAGGTATTGCGCGTGATAACTGGAAATTAAATACGTCGCTACTTTATCAAAGTGAAATGCGCAATGTACCAGGTGAAGGCAGCATTGATGAAACGGATTTAATTGAAGCGCATACCATTGTTGATTTAAGTGCTAGTTATCAATATCTACAGAGTCTTCAATTTTACGGCACGATCGATAACGTATTTGATGAACAATACGTTGCGGGTGTAAAGCCTTATGGTTTCCGTCCTGGTAAGCCGCGTTCGATTAATGTCGGTGCAAAATACAGTTTTTAAATTAAGTAGATGCTCTATTTAATATTTAAAAAAGCCATTACTCTTACTGAGTAATGGCTTTTTTTCTTTAGGGTAGTGTTTATGAAAAAGATTGCGATCTTTGTTGATGTACAAAATATTTATTATACGACTCGTGATGCTTATGGCCGCCCGTTTAATTATCGTAGCTTCTGGAAAAAAATTGCCCAACAAGGTGACATCGTTTCTGCTATGGCGTACGCGATTCATAAAGGTGATGACCAACAAATTAAATTTCAAGATGCATTAAAACATATTGGTTTTGATGTAAAACTGAAGCCTTATATCCAACGCAGTGATGGTTCTGCTAAAGGTGATTGGGATGTAGGGATTACGATTGATGTGATGGAAGCTGCTGCTTCGGGTGATATCGATACTATTATCTTGCTTTCAGGTGATGGTGATTTTGATTTGTTACTTAAAAAAGTGAATCAAGCGTATGGCATTACGACAGAGGTATTTGGTGTGCCTAAATTAACGGCGGGTTCGCTGGTTGAGGCTGCCTGCCATTTTCATCCTGTTCGCCAAGAGTATCTACTCTGATATAAAGCTGGGATTTTTTAGTGATAAAGTACTAACTTTACTCAAAATGTCTGTTTAGTTACTTTATCAATACGGGATAACACAGCTTGAATTTCTCAATCCGCTATACTCGGAGTTGATTAAATATTAAACAGTGAGCTCTAATGAAGCGTATTCCCTATGTCATTATATTTGTATTGATCGGTGTTCTATCTGCTTGTAATAAGAAAGAACCTTATAGTTTGCAAGGTAAAGCCGGTGATATTGGTGATGCGATGGAGCATTGTCGCGCTTTTATGCGAGATACTTTACCGGATGGGTCTTATGTTTATATCGATTCAGCTTCAAGCCGAGAAACCCCTGAGCATTTTGATATATTTTTAGATTTACAAGATAAAACTCAAGAGGGTTATGGTCAGTGTCGTGTGAATAAGCAGGGCTTAATTACTTATCATGTTATTCGAGAGTTCCGCCAAAAAGCACGTTCGTTCTCTGTCGACTAGTCTGTGGATTAGCTTAGCTATTTATAGAAATGGGTATATATCAATTAAGCGACTTTGATATATACCCAATTCTCGATCTTCAGTTTTTCTATCTCTTATTCTTTTTACTCAATCTATTATGCGCTTAAAGAATCGCTTTTAGTGGTTCATGTTGTTCCGCATCTAAGCGCGGGCCAAATTGGCTGACAACTTTAGATGAAGCAGCACTTGCCAATCGACCTGCGGCAGCAAAGTCATGGCCATGAGTAATAGCGTACATGAAAGCACCTGCAAACATATCGCCAGCACCATTTGAGTCAACCGCTGTTGTTTCGTTGGCTTCAATTACGTGAGTTGTTTTACCATCAAAAGCGATCGCGCCTTTGCTACCTAATGTAATAGCAAACGTTTTTGCTTGGGTTTTCATGAAGGTCATTGCGTCTTCAAGGTTGTCTGCATCTGCAAATAACAAGGCTTCTTCTTCGTTACAGAACAATAAATCAACGCCACCGCCAATCATTTCTTTTAGGCCGTCTTTGAAGAATTGAACCATCGCNGGATCCGAGAAAGTCATAGCTGTTTTAATGCCATTTTTTTCTGCTAACTCTCGCACTTCAATCGCTGCTGCACGTGAAAGGTCNGANGTTACTAGNTAGCCTTCNATATANGNNTATTCAGANTCNGCTANTGCCNCNTCATCTATATGCTTTTGCTCTAGGTTTGTGGTGATGCCTANGTAAGTATTCATGGTGCGTTCAGCATCAGGCGTNACCATTACTAAACATTTNCCCGTAACACCTTCATCACGNTCGTCAGTTAAATTTGTATCAACACCCGCAGCTGCCATATCTTGCATGTAGAAATCNCCAGCTTCATCNTTGGCAACATTACAGCTATAAAANGTTTTTGCACCGAAATAACTAGCNCCNATNATGGTATTTGCAGCACTGCCACCACAAGCACGCTTNTTAAGACCGAAGCGNTNNTTCAATACCGCTAAACGTTCGGCAAGCTGATCTTCTTCGATTAANGTCATCATGCCTTTTTCAATNTTAAGATCTGAAAAAAAGTCATCTTTAACTTCAAACTCTTTATCNACCAATGCGTTACCGATGCCGTATATGTGGTACTTAGCCATGTGCCTGCCTATATAAATGTGAATAATGATTTAATCTTGCTATCAGTTTAACAGAACTCCAGCATATGACTAAGNCAGTCTGTGGTAGCATGTGGATATATGACGACTGCTAAAAAGCCGACTAGGGCTGTTAAATCTAGTACAAAAAAGAAATCAGCACCCCGAAAAAAGCCGATTAAAAATAAGCCTCAGCTTAAGCAAAGGCTGTGGTCTTGGTTTTGGCGCTTATCTATTCTGTTTATTTTGCTTCTCTCTGTGTGGCTGGTGTATCTCGATGCACAGGTGCGCTCTCAATTTGACGGTAATAAGTGGGCTTTACCGGCGAAGGTTTACGCNCGCCCGTTATCTCTCTACCCCGGTTTATTGTTATCAGCTAAGCAATTAAAAGCTGAGCTGCAGTGGAATGATTACAAAGCGGTTAGTCATGTTGTTAAGCCAGGAACGTATGGGCGAGACGGTAACGATTGGATTATTTATCGCCGTGGTTTTTCATTTTCTGACCGTACTGAAGAANCAGTGAAGATTCGCTTGTCNTTTNCTGAGGGGCGTATAGAACAAATATCAGTNGCAGGAAATATTCGTGGTTTAGAGCGTATAGAGCCACAGTATATTGGTGGAATTTTCCCTGCGCATAATGAAGATCGTGATTTGATTGCGCTNCAAGATGTGCCTCCTGCGTTAGTNGCNGCGTTAGTNGCTGTNGAAGACCGTGGTTANTTTGATCACTATGGTATTTCGATTCGTGGAATCTTAAGAGCGTTGAAGGCGAATATTGCTGCGGGGCGCACTGTGCAAGGTGGATCTACTTTNACGCAACAGTTGGTGAAAAATTTCTTTTTAACTAATGAGCGTTCATTGCAGCGGAAAATTAAAGAGGCGTTTATGGCCTTGTTATTAGAGCTGCATTACAGCAAAGAAGAAATCCTTCAAGCGTATTTAAATGAAGTCTATCTAGGTCAGTCTGGGCGTCGTTCTATTAATGGTATTGCNNTGGCNAGTAGATTCTATTTTGCTAAAANTGTTCAGCANCTCGACTTATCAGAAATGGCATTATTGGTCGGTATGGTAAAAGGGCCATCTTATTACAATCCTTTCCGCCATCCTGAGCGAGCCCGTGAACGCCGAGATCTAGTGTTAGGCATTATGGAAGAGTTGAGTATTATTAATAGTGCCCAAAGGATCAATGCGCAGGGAAAAGATATTCAAGTCGCCGATTNTNGTCGGGCGGGGCAACGTGAATATCCTGCGTTTATTCAGCTGGTTAAAAAACAACTGCAACAAGATTATCGCCTGCAAGATCTACAAAGTACGGGGTTAAGAATTTTCACTACGTTAGACCCTTGGTTACAACATGCGACGGAAATGTCGGTTCAAAAGCATATTAGTAGTTTAGAAAAACGGATTGGATTTAAAGACCCTACCTTTGAAGCCGCAGCAGTTGTGACAAGTGTTGATGGTGCAGAGGTGCGTGCCATTGTCGGTTCACGCCGAGTTCAATACTTTGGCTTCAATCGTGCGATGGATGCCCAGCGTTCTATTGGTTCTTTAGCTAAGCCTGCTGTCTATNTAACAGCACTTTCCTCAGGACGTTATAACTGGTCAACGATCATTGATGATAAACCGGTGAGTGTATCGGGGCANGATGGCAGTTTATGGCAACCGAGAAATTATGACCGAAAAAACTATGGTCCTGTCTTCTTAGTTGATGCAATGTCTAAATCTCTTAATCAAGCAACAGCTCGACTAGGNATGACGGTTGGTATTGATCAGGTGATTAACACTTTTGAACGTTTAGGCATTGATAAGGACGTACCGCCATATCCTTCCATATTATTGGGNTCAGTTGCGATGTCACCCTTACAGGTGACGCAGATGTTTCAAACNTATGCATCAGGTGGTTTTGCTATGGAGCCGAGAAGTATTCAAGCGTTGACTACCACTGATAATAAAATATTAACGTCTTATGCAGCTCAGGGTGAGCAGATGTTTTCTCCGCACTTAATGGAAAATTTACGCTATGGTTTGCAGCANGTTATTGCGCAGGGAACGGGTAAACGTTTGGCGCGTACATTTAATACCACTAAAATTGCGGGTAAAACAGGAACCAGTGATGAACAAAGAGACGCCTGGTTTGCAGGTTTTGACGANAGACATTTAGGTGTTATCTGGGTTGGCAGGGATGATAACAAACCTATGCCTTTTACCGGAGCGGGTGGTGCATTACCAATTTGGCAGGACATATTCTTACAGTCAGGTCTTGAGCCATTAACACCTTTAGTGCAGTTGGACTGGGCTTGGGTAAATACTCAAGGTGAAGTTGTTGAGCCTGAGTGTGGAGTTCGCCAAATGCCGTTTATGCCTGGGGTATTAAATGGGCGTAGAATTTCGTGTGATAAATCCTCATCNAGTGCGAATTCTGATTCGCGGTTGAATGATCAACAAAATGATAATAAAGGAAGTAGTTCGTGGTTCGATTGGTTGTTTTAATNTTTGTAGTTATTAGTTTTTTATCTGCATGNACTTCTATGCCTAGCTCCGAACAATATGATCCACGTTCTGTGCAGAGTTATGAGGACACTAGCAAGAACAATAATGAATTGCTCCGTTTGGATGAAGGTAAGCATCATCCTGCGATTCAGTTTTTATTATCGCAAGCTGAAGAAGCACGTCAGCAAGGGGATAATCGTCAAGCATTATCTTACCTTGATCAAGCACGACAAATTCAACCACGAAATTCAGCGATCTTATATCGCTTAGCTTGGTTGAATTATCAGAAGGGTGATTTATCGCAANCTCAGCAGTTACTGCAACGTGCAAAATTGTATTTNAATTCAGATAAGGTTTTGCAGCAAAGAGTAACTTCACTGCAAAATAGTATTGATGCTAAGTTAGGCTTCTAGTGTATTTAAAGAAAGTGGCATTAGCCACTGGTTTTAAACTGCTCTAATAAGCCTCGTAAATCAGATGACATGGTNATCAGTTTTTCTCCATCGTGAGCAGCNTCTTCAGCTCGGTCATTTGTCTCTTGGCTAATATCACGAATGCTGGTGATATTATTATTCACTTCACTGACGACTTGATGTTGTTCTGAAACCGCTTGTGCAATTTGCTGATTCATTGAATGAATGGTTTCAACGGACCCTTTCATAACTAAGAGACGTTCTTTCGTTTCTTCTGTTTGATGCACACTGGATTCAGCACTTTGCTTACTGGTATCCATAGCATTTACTGCATCTTGACTGCCTTTTTGCAGTTTTTCGATCATNTGTTGAATTTCTTCAGTGCTTTGTTGAGTTCGTGAAGCGAGCGTTCTTACTTCGTCAGCTACAACTGAGAACCCTCGGCCTTGTTCACCAGCACGTGCAGCTTCAATCGCAGCATTTAGGGCTAACAAATTAGTTTGATCTGCAATACCTCGAATAACGGTTAGTACAGATCCAATGCTGCTGCTCTCTTCATCTAAATTCTGAATAACGCTGTAAGCTCGGTCAATATGCTGCGCTAAATCTTTAATGGTTGTTTGTGCTCGGTCGATTCTCTCTTCACTGTCTTTTGCTGCTACATCGGCTTCACCGGCAGAACTTGCTGCATCGGTGGCATAATGATTCACTTCTTGCATCGCGGCAGTCATTTCATTAGTTGCGGTGGCGATCATGTCCGTTTCTTGTTGCTGTTTTTGAGCGCCGCCCGCCATAGCTTGTGTACTTTTACTGAAGGATTCACCAGTAGAATCCAGTTGTAGTGCCAATCCGCCGACTTTACTTACAAGAATATCAAGTTGTTCAAAGAATCGATTAAAGCCTTTGCTAAAGTCACTCTTGGCATTACTGACACGGTATCGTAAATCAATAGCGCCTTCCTTGCTGATATGGCTACCAATCTCACTCAATTCTTCGGACTGTGTAAATTCAAGCTCAGATTTGCGGCATAGATAGATAATAAGACCGGCTTCGACGACAACGTAAGCAGCGTGAATTAAGACGATGCTGAAAGAGTTACGATCTTCAAAGAGATAGATGTTGCTATTAGATTCTTGAAGATAGCTGAATGAAACGTGGTGTATTGCAATCGTNCCGGCAGCAGCAAGTACTGGGCGCCAATCGCGAAAGTAAAGAAGCATTGCCAGGCTAACAAATATTCCGAAGTGAAGCTCTAACATCCCGTGGCCTTGCTGAATATGCAGAGCAGCGAAGATCATTAATGAAATACCAAAGGATATTCGTGTTGCAGCGCTTGTGGCTTGAGTTTTCGCAAGTAGAGTAGGGATTAACGCAGCAGGTAGGCCAACGACTAAGGCTTCAGTCCAGCTGTCATACCAGCCAGCAAGGACCAGAGAAAATACAAATAATCCCCAAACCACAACAGTGAAAAATCGGTTGGCTTGCTGGTAAAAAGCAATGCGCGCATGGCTCATGTTACTCATACGTAACTCCTAAGATAAAAAAAAATACAATCTGAGATTGCTTGGCCCTTATCTTAGGTTAGTTCAACATTTAACCATTTGCGTAAGTGCTACTCTGTTTCTTTATTATTGATAAACACCATATCTAAAGGCCATAAAGTACGGTTAATTATGAGAAGTAGAAGGCCCATTCCTAATTCTAGGCTGGTTCTTTCAGGGTCGATCAANAGAGCGTGGATTATTAATATCAGTGCCANTAATGANCCNATTNCNACNAANCTCTTTTGCTTGATGCATAANTGAGTTGTCTTTCNCATCATTACACGCAAAGCCATNGCNAGGCTGATAATTGTGGAGACAATAATTAAGTTATCGAGCTGTTGTGTCTGCTGACAAATCCAATAGATACCACAAACCCCTAACAAGATTCTTCCCCAAGCTTCTTTTGGCCAGTCAAATTTAGCAACCAAGCCGATTAATACGAAGCTAAGTAATGGAAATGCTGCGTATAGACCCAGCTGTTCAAACCAGTACATCGGCGTTAGGTCAATGAATTGAGCCATTAAGTTCGAGGCCGAAAAAGAGCAAATTAGTAAGCCACTGCAAAATGCAGCAGCAAACCAGCCCGGCTTCTCGTCTTTTGGCTGCCAAGTCTTTAGCATCCAAAGAGAGGTAAGCAGTAATATTAGCTGCCCACTAGCGGTTAGTAGAAGTGTCATGCTATTTCGCTACCATTTGAGCAAAAACGATATCAGCTGCTGCAATGGTATCTGCGATATCTTGNTCGCTATGCGCNGCAGACATAAAGCCAGCTTCGAATGCAGAAGGNGCAAGATAAACGCCTTGTTCTAGCATGCCATGGAAGAANGTTTTAAAAGCTTCTTGGTCGCATTCACATACTTGTGCAAAATTGNTAACGCTNNNNGCTTCGGTGAANAAGAAACCAAACATAGAGCCTGCATTATTCGTGGTAAAAGGAATNNTGTGNTTATCCGCTGCTGCTTGTAAGCCTTTGCACAGTTGNTCTACACGNGNNGAAAGNTGNTCNTATAANCCNTCTTGNTGAACCGATTTCATCATGGCTAAACCCGCTGCCATCGCTAGAGGATTACCAGACAATGTTCCCGCCTGATAAACCGGNCCGATCGGCGCTAGGTATTCCATAATTTCACGTTTACCGCCGAAAGCACCAACCGGTAAACCACCACCGATGACTTTACCCAGTGTTGTAAGGTCTGGATGAATGCCGTAATAGCCTTGTGCACCGGTTAGCGATACGCGGAAACCTGTCATCACTTCATCAAAAATTAATACGGCGCCATACTGATCGCACACGTCGCGTAGGCATTGTAGAAATTCTTTGCTAGGTGGAATGCAATTCATGTTGCCAGCAACGGGCTCAACGATGATACAGGCAACTTTATCGCCTTCTTTTTCAAAGTAAGTTTTGACGTCGTCGATATCGTTGAAGTTTAAGGTAACGGTATCGTTAGCAACGCCTTCAGGTACACCAGGAGAAGAAGGAACGCCTAGAGTTAATGCACCTGAACCAGCCTTTACTAGTAGTGAGTCGGCGTGGCCATGGTAGCAGCCTTCAAATTTTACTAACTTATCACGGCCATTAAAACCACGGGCTAAGCGTATAGCACTCATTGTGGCTTCGGTGCCTGAGTTCACCATGCGCACCATATCCATACCCGGCATAATGCCACAGACGGTTTTGGCCATTTCAATTTCAATTTCAGTTGGTGCGCCAAAACTTAGGCCTTGGTCTAGTTGTTTTTTTACCGCTTCGATTACGTCACCGCGAGCATGACCCATAATCATAGGCCCCCAAGAACCGACGTAGTCGATATAGCGATTATCATCGGCATCGAATACACATGAACCTTCACCGCGCTCGAAGAAAATAGGGGTTCCACCAACGCCTTTAAAAGCACGTACTGGGGAGTTCACGCCACCTGGGATAAATTCCTGTGCGCGTTCGAAAAGATCTTGTGATTTATTGATTGAGTAAGACATAAAAGACTCGTATTCGTTATTTTATAAATTAATTAAATCTAGGAAGTATTACAGCCAGTATTATTGAGTGTTGATGAAACGAGTGTGTGAGGCAGGAGCCGAGCCCAAGCCTACAGGGACCGTATTCACGGCGTCTCGTGGAATAAATACTCAATCATGCTGGCGACTATAAAACCTGTAATGTTTGTTTTGCTATTAAAAGTGAATTGTTAAAAAGGTCGAACGACGACCAAAATTACGATGGCAATCAAAAACAAAACCGGCACTTCGTTAAACCAGCGATAAAACACATGGCCTTTATCATTAATATCTTGAGCAA
>PAOL01000047.1 GCA_002708475.1 Oleispira sp.
ACAAAAATACTGAAATATTTCTTCATACCAACCTCATCTAAAAAGATGCAAGATTTTTTGATTAGCAAAAAGAATACAGGATTATGCCGTGAATTCTAAATATAAATAACTTACAAGCCTTGCTCTTGATACTGGCTCATTGCCTGCATCGCTTCGATACCATATACCATTGATGGGCCACCCCCCATTAAGATAGCAACGGATACAGTCTCTGCAATTTCTTCTTCACTAGCACCTGCACTCAAGGCATCGTGTACATGGAAGGCAATGCAGCCATCGCATCGAACGGTAATAGCGATACCTAACGAAATTAATTCCTTTGTTTTACTGTCTAATGCTCCCGGCTTAATCGCTGCTTCATGCAAAGCACCAAAGCCTTGCATTGCATTGCACCAGGGATAGCAACACCCAGTTTTTCCATCCAAGTGCTTAGTTCTTTATAGTGTTCAGGAAAGTTTTTCATCGAATACTCAACTTCTTCAGGTATTTAGATCAAATAAGAATCTACAGTATACAAATCATACAAGCAGAATATATTGCGCTTGATCTATTTTTAGTCACAAATTTAATTAATTTTTTCTTAAAAATAATCATTAAAACTTCAAGAAACTCCGATAAACGTCAAGAATATTCAAGAGCTAGATACCAATGACGACAATACAAGTATAAATTTCCTTGACCAAAAAGTTGCACTGTAAAAGCTTTCTTGTTTTTTGATCAAGCTAGTACAATGTGTATAGTGAGCAGATATGAAGAAAATACGTATAAATCAGTCTATTATTTGTTATATCACCATTTAATCCGGAGTCACCCCATTATATGAACCTGCTATGGATCGTACTGCTGCCACTAATTGGCACACTGATCCCCTTATTTACAGAGCGCTTCGGCCGTAACATATGTACTTTTTCAGTTGCTATTCTACCGGCTTGGTCATTAATTTTAGTCCTGATGCATGTTGGTGAGATATTTGACGGTCAGGATCTTAGACAAACCATCGAATGGATTCCCGCAATGGGGCTGGATCTTTCTTTCAGGCTTGACGGACTTTCGCTGCTGTTTTTGTTATTGATACTCGGCATTGGCTTACTGGTGATACTGTATGCGCGCTACTATTTATCCGATAACGACTCTATGGGTAAATTCTACTCCTATCTAATTCTATTTATGAGCGCTATGGTCGGCATCGTTATCTCGAACAACATGATTCAATTATGGATGTTTTGGGAACTGACCAGTATTAGCTCATTTTTATTAATCAGTTTTTGGTCCCATAAATCAGATGCTCGCAAGGGTGCTAGAATGGCGCTTACCGTTACTGGGACCGGTGGCCTTGCACTGCTTGGCGGACTACTATTGATCGGTAATATCGTCGGTAGTTATGACCTTGATACCGTATTAGCCAGCGGCGACATGATTCGCGAACACGCAGCTTACCCAGTTGCATTAATACTGGTGCTTTTAGGTGCCTTCACAAAATCTGCACAATTTCCGTTCCACTTCTGGCTACCTCATGCCATGTCTGCACCGACCCCAGTCAGTGCTTACTTACACTCGGCAACCATGGTTAAAGCGGGGATTTTCCTTTTATGCCGCTTCTATCCAGCATTAGCGGGAACAGATCTGTGGTTTATGATTGTTAGCATAACGGGCTTAATAACCTTGCTTCTTGGTGCCTACATAGCACTGTTTAAACACGACCTTAAAGGTCTATTAGCGTATTCGACCATTAGTCACCTAGGTCTAATTACACTATTGCTGGGTCTCAACTCTGATATGGCCGCCGTTGCTGCGGTATTCCACATTATCAACCACGCCACCTTTAAAGCTTCTCTCTTTATGGCAGCGGGTATTATTGACCATGAAACCGGTTCGCGGGATATGCGAAAACTTCACGGCCTAGCCAAATTTATGCCCTATACCGCGACCCTAGCCATAGTGGCCGCATTATCTATGGCAGGCGTTCCCCTACTAAATGGCTTCCTTTCTAAAGAGATGTTTTTTGCTGAAACATTAGACCAGAGTATGCTTGGATCTCTATCTTGGATGATTCCATTACTCGCCACAGTAGGCGCTGCATTCTCTGTCGCCTACTCTTTACGTTTTATTCATGACGTCTTCTTTAACGGTGAGCCAATCGACCTACCTAAAACACCCCATGAGCCTCCACGCTATATGAAGGTGCCTGTCGAAGTTCTAGTGGCACTTTGTTTGGCCGTTGGTATTTTCCCTGCTTACTTAGTAGGAGACTTATTGCATTCAGCAGCCTTTTCAGTACTCTCTCACGACGTACCCATGCACAGCCTGTCGATATGGCATGGCTTTAATATACCGCTGTTTATGAGCTTTCTAGCGATGGCTGGCGGTTTAATTATTTACTACAACCGCCGTCACCTGTTTGAGTTCCAATCTCATTTCGATGAGCCAGATGCGAAATACATCTTTGAATCCATTACTCAATCAATCGTTCGATTCTCTCAACGAATTATGGATACCTTCGAGAACGGTTCCCTACAACGATACATTTTCCTATTAATGCTATTTACTTTAGTCATGAGTGCATTACCTTTATTTGACCTGACACAAAACGTAGGTTCTCGTACTCAAATTCCATTAGATGGCATCGCTATCACAGCCGCTGTGTTGATGATATTAAGCGCTATCGCTACTGTAATCTGGCATCGTAGACGATTCCTTGCTCTGATATTCCTCTCGGTGGTTGGGTTAATTGTTTCACTAGTCTTTGCTAAGTTTTCAGCCCCTGATTTAGCACTGACGCAGTTATCTGTAGAAATTGTGACGATTATTCTGCTTCTTCTCGCGCTATTCTTTTTACCGCAAAGTACACAAAAAGAATCGAGTCACAGAAGGTTAAGTATCGATCTAATCGTCTCGGCACTCATCGGTTGTGTTATAGGTACAATCTGTTTCGCTATGCTGACGATGCCTTTAGAAACTATTTCTGATTTCTTCTTAGCCAACAGTAAAACAGGCGGCGGTGGTACCAATGTGGTTAACGTTATCTTGGTCGATTTCCGAGGTTTCGATACCTTAGGCGAAATTACTGTATTAGGTATTGCGGCACTGGGTATCTTTAAACTCATTGCCAAAATGCGCATATCCATTCCAACGCGTGATGATAAAGGACGTGCTTGGAGTAACGACCCACACCCAATGATGCTTGGCATGGTCTCTCAAAGCCTTCTCCCATTAGCCTTATTGGTTTCTGTGTATATTTTCTTACGCGGGCACAATGTTCCTGGTGGTGGTTTTATTGCTGGCCTGATTACTTCTGTAGCTATTATCCAGCAATATATCGCTCACGGTGTTTTATGGATCAAACCTCGTATCCATATTAACTATCAATGGCTCATTGCGGGCGGCATTTTAATCGCGACAATGACAGGTTTAGGAAGCTGGATTTTTGATAGACCCTTCCTAAGTACTTGGTTTGATCACTTCCACTTGCCGTGGATCGGAGAATTCGAACTCGCTAGCGCCATGCTATTCGATCTAGGCGTATATCTAACTGTAGTCGGTGCCGTCATGCTCATTTTGGCCAACTTAGGTAAACTAACAACCAGCGAACGCTTTGAAGTTAAGGAGAACAATTAATGGAAGCGATTTACGCGTTCTGTGTTGGAATACTGACAACTTGTGGTTTTTTTCTTGTATTAAGAGGCCGTACATTTACCGTTGTTATCGGGCTAACCATGCTCTCTTATGCGGTAAATCTATTTCTGTTCGCCAGTGGTCGATTAAAAGTCGATGGTGCAGCGGTACTTGGACAATCGGCTGAATACAGCGACCCATTACCTCAAGCATTGGTTCTTACCGCTATCGTAATTGGTTTTGCGATGACAGCATTTGTTGTAATTCTGGCCATGCGTTCCCGAGCCGATCAGGGAGATGACCATGTTGATGGCCAAGCTCCTAGCTCAAACAGCGAATCTAATGCTGCAGACAAGAGGAATGGTTAATGCAACACCTACCTATTCTTCCTATTTTATTTCCGATGTTAGCAGCGGTATTCATGCTGCTACCGCCTCTTTGCAAATCGACTGAGCGCCAGCGAGTATTTGCTGTGACAATGATGATCATTATTGTCATTACCTCAGTACTGCTTTTGCTAACAAGCCATCAAGAAGGCACTCAAATGTACATTTTAGGTGGCTGGCAGCCTCCTTTCGGAATTGCATTGGTCGCTGATAGGCTATCAACCATGATGGTCTTATTAACATCAGTACTTAGCTTGGGGGCTTTGCTCTATGCCTGTGCTGGCGATGATAAAACTGGAATGTATTTTCATCCGCTATTTATGTTCCAAGTCATGGGGATTAACGGTGCATTTTTAACCGGAGATATCTTCAACCTATTTGTTTTCTTCGAAATATTACTGATCGCTTCTTACGCCCTCTTAATACACGGCGGCGGAAAACAAAAAACCAAAGCCAATGTTCATTATGTAATTCTGAACCTTGTTGGCTCAAGTATATTTTTATTCGCCCTAGGAATTTTATACGGAACGATTGGGTCGCTCAATATTGCCGATATGGCAAGTAAAGTCCGCTTATTAGGCGAACATGAACAATCTTTAGCAAAAGTCGGTGGACTGTTGCTATTAGTCGTATTCAGCCTGAAAGCCGCTATGCTGCCTCTAAACTTTTGGC
This sequence comes from Oleispira sp., assembly GCA_002708475.1. GTDB lineage: Bacteria > Pseudomonadota > Gammaproteobacteria > Pseudomonadales > Oceanobacteraceae > Oleispira. The sequence goes on from PAOL01000047.1 coordinate 4,671, forward strand.
TACCCAAAACCTATGCTGTTGCTAGCGCACCGGTTGCTGCACTCTTTGCTATTATGACCAAGGTCGGTATTTACAGCATTCTACGAGTACATACAGTGATCTTTGGTGAAGATGCCGGCGCACTTGCCAGCATCGCAATACCTTGGTTATGGCCGCTAGCAATTTTAACCTTAATCATTGGTGCAATTGGTGTGCTTGCGAGTCCGAATTTGAGGTTAACCGTAGCAAACCTAGTAATCATTTCAGTAGGAACTCTGCTCATTGCTCTTGCGATGCAACGCGAATCTGCGACCTCTGCAGCCTTATATTACATGCTGCATACCACACTCGTCACAGGGGCTTTATTCCTGATCGCAGATCTTATTAGCAAGCAACGCGGACAAGCGGAAGACCGCTATGTTGTATCTCGTAAAATAACTCACGGTAAAATACTCGGCATTGCTTTCTTTATCTCAGCACTGACCGTTGTTGGTATGCCACCACTATCTGGATTTTTAGGTAAGGTGTTAATATTGCAAGCTGCTGAAGGATTTACCGAGATCGCATGGGTATGGCCAGTTATTTTAATAGCTGGAGTTGCATCACTTATTGCAATCTCTCGTGCAGGTACAACCATCTTTTGGAGATACTCAAAAGAAAGCACAAACAGTGAGCCGATCCATCCAATGAAAATCATGGCTGTCGTCTTATTGCTTTCAGCATCACCCCTACTCGTCGTATTCGGTGGGCCAGTAACAGATTTCACCCATCAAGCTGCCGTTCAACTGCATGATACGGCACAGTCAGTCGATGCACTGATTCCGGGAGGAAATAAATAATGAATACTCAGCCTCGTTTTCGCTTACTACCCATGCCGATCCATTCGCTACTGCTGTTTGTTGTTTGGTTATTGCTGAACAATACCGTAGCGCCTGGGCATCTAGTACTTGCTGCATTTTTAGCCTTTGTTATTCCTTTAATGACATCAGGCATGCAAGATAAGCAACCCAGCTTCCATAAGCCTCTAGTATGTATTCGCTATGTATTAATGGTTATTTGGGACATTATTGTGGCGAATTTTGAAGTCGCACTATTAGTCATTAGGCCAAACAAAAGATTGAACCCTGGCTTTATTGCTGTGCCGATTGAAATTGAACATGAACTTCCAATCACAATACTCGCCAGCACAGTTTCATTAACTCCAGGGACAGTAAGCGCTGAAATATCTGAAGACAAACAATGGCTGTATGTACACGTACTGCACTTAACGGATAAAGAGGAAGTCATAGCCTTAATTAAGCAACGCTATGAGCAACCGCTTAGGGAGATTTTCGCATGCTAAATACTGCACTGATGATTGCCGCCGTTTTGGTGTGCTTATCGTTGATCTTAAATTTGTGGCGTTTGTTTAGAGGTCCAAGCAGGCCTGACCGTATTTTGGCGCTCGATACCATGTACATCAACAGCATCGCGCTGATCATATTATTTGGAATTTCTTCAGGTACAACTTTGTATTTTGAAGCAGCATTATTAATTGCCATGCTTGGGTTTGTAAGTACTGCTGCTATGTGCAAATACATTTTACGTGGCGACTTAATCGAATAAGCTGCCAAAGAAAGGGTTAGGAAATATCATGGAATTTTGGATTGAACTGGTTGTATCCGTATTTTTAGTCGTAGGGGCCGTATTCGTTTTTATTGGCTCTCTTGGTTTAGCTAAGCTACCTGACTTTTACACACGACTTCATGCACCTACAAAAGCAACAACGCTAGGTATGGGGTGCTTACTTGCAGCCTCAGTAATTTTGGTTACTTATCAGCAAGGTTATTTAAGCTTGCATGAACTGTTAATTACGCTGTTCTTACTTATTACTGCGCCTGTAACGGCTCATATGCTAGCTAAAACAGCAATGCATCATAAGTTGGACATCATAGAAAGAACGTCAGACAAAGAGCTATCAAAGCGCGCCAGAGAGCGACTAGCTCCATAAACTTCGCACTATAAAATTAACTCCATAAAATCTAGCGCCGTAGTCAAAATAGATTCAGGCGCTAGTACTTGTAAGAAGCGTACTAATTTAAAGTTTTATTAAATAAATCCAAGGTACGCTTCCAAGCCAGTTCAGCATTCTTTTCATCATAGCGACTCGTTGAGTCGTTATGGAATCCATGATTAGCTTTTTCGTACATAAACACCTGATATTCAACCTTGTTCGCTTTTAGATCTTGTTCGTAATCAGGCCAAGTTTTATTTACCCGTGCATCAAGTTCAGCAAGCTGAATGAGCATTGGAGCTTTAATATTTTTACGAAGCTCTTTACTCGCAGGCGTACCATAAAAAGGAACACCCGCAGCCAATAAGTCGCTATCAATAGCCGCTAGATAATTAACAACATAACCACCAAAACAAAAGCCTACCGCACCCAACTTTCCATTACTTAATGAATGAGATTTCAAATAGCGCGCAGCAGCAACAAAATCATTTTGAATTTTTCCCTTATCCAAACCTTGTTGCAAAGCTCTACCTTCATCATCATTACCTGGATAACCACCCACAGGAAAAAGTGCATCCGGCGCGAAGGCTAAAAATCCCGCTTTTGCTAAGCGACGTGCGACATCTTTGATATACGGATTTAAGCCTCGGTTTTCATGAACCACTAGAACGGCAGGGGAACTTTCTTTACCCGTAGCAGGCTTAACCAAATAACCCTTACCTTTACCATGGCCTTCTGGNGAATCAAACTCTTCATAAGTNGCAATNATATCNTCATCGTTAAATGAGACTTGTTCGGCCATTGCGTAGTTCGGTAATAATGCAGAAGTTAGCACCGCCATTGAGTAACCTGCGGCGGCTAAGGTACCCAGTTTACTCATAAAGGTCCGTCGATCCATTCCGCCATGAGCGTATTCGTCGTACCAATCAAAGGCTTCTTGNGGAATGTGGACAGTGCTATTTTTTTCATTAATGCTATTCATCATAATCCCTACCATGTTCTGTAATTGAGTCTGATTTTTATTAACATTCAAAACATAACAAAAATGAAAGCTTTAATCCTTAGTTTTTAACCAAGCCGCTGCATCGGGTAAATTATCAAAGTATTTTATTTCCCCTGAAATAAACCAAGTTCCAACTTTGGCCCCAAGCTTTTGCCAATCTCGATTCCCATACAGAGCAATTTTATTGAATTCGTTATTATGTTTAAGGCCGATTTTTAAATCATCCCAAGCAGCTCTTAACTCCCAACCCTCTAACTCTGTAAGATCGGCCAGAACATTCATTTTAGGCTCTTTCACAGAAGCCAATGCTGAATCAATCATAGGAGTAATCACTTCATAATCAGCATGAGTTAACTTGCCCACGGCTTTTAAAGAAAGAAAAAAGTCGTCATTAATTCGTTCAATACCAACGGTTAGACCATGTTTAATAAGTGTCATGATTCTTCCTCTCAGCGATTAAAAAAATTGCGCACCGTTTTCAGTAAGCCACTGCTGATCAAGAACCCAGCGAACAGAGTTAACATCCTCTTGGCTTTTCACTAACTTACCCACATGCGATTGCACTCGTGCTAATTCATCTTGCGCTGCCATCATCTCATCAGAAACAGCACCCGCCTTCTTTAGATCTGGGTACATAATGCGTAACGCCTGAATGGCTGAAAATTGTGCTGATCTCGGGCTACCTAACTGTGCAACACCCTCTTTCAACGATATTACACGAAACGGGTACGGATACGCCGCCACATCGGCATCAGCTTCAAGCAAATCATTAATTTCCATCGCTCGAAAATCCAAACTGCTTAACCACCAAATAAATCCAACCAGAACCAAACCAACTAAAAAATAGAAGTATTTCCGAGTGAAATCATCCATTCCTGGGTTATCCTGATTGTCTTGGCTAGCTTGATTATCAGTCATAAAAACATTTCTCTATTAGTATTAAAAATTAAATAATTTTAGGCTCTGGAATTAGCTATAAATTTTAATTGTTTATTATGCGCTTTCGATAATATAAGCAAGCAAGATATCGCCCCAAGCAAAGCCAGCGCCATATCCGATTGAGTATCCCAGATGTAACCTTGTGTCCCTAAGAATGCCTCTGCATCTTCCCCAGAGAGCAAAGCCACCCACCATTCAATTAACTCATAAAATGCACTAAAAGCTAAGCAAATAGAAACAATAATAACATTTCGCCAAAGATTGCCATTTACAACACCTTTTCGAATAAGTATCTCTCTCGCTAATAATGCAGGGACAAAGCCTTGAAAGAAATGACCAACTTTATCGTAGTTATTTCTTTCAGCCCCAAAAAGCCCATCAAAAAATGGGACTTCTGCATAGGTATAATGGCCACCTACCATTAACACCAAACAGTGTAATAATATAAAAAAATACAAAACTGGAGTAAGCCGGAAAGAACTATATGTGCCTGCTAATAAAGCGCCCCCGATAATAGCGGGAGCGACTTCGAGACACCAAGTAAACTGATCTTTAGGATTAATTCCAGACCAAACTAAAACGAGTACAAAAATAAAAAACCAAAGATACTTCATTGTTCTTAATCTAGCTTATGATCATGATCACCATGGGGAGGATGCGCACCATGTGGAGGGTGACCACCAGGAGGGCCTCCAGGAGGTCCAGCTTGACGAATTGTTTCGCCATGAAAACATCCTATAAATCTATTCTCGCTCGGGGTTGCAGCATGATAGTGATAGCCTCTAACATCATCGCTTTGGCCACGACACTCATCAAGTGACTCAGCCTCTTTACCCTCAGCGTTTTTCAATGCATAAATACCGTATCCATCTGCTGCATAACCAATTAATGGCGCATGACCATCATCACTAACAGATTTGTCTGTACACCCAGTCGAAGAGTGATAGTGATACCCTTGATGAACATTAATATGGCCACCACAATCATCAAATGCAGCAATCGTATACGCCCCCAAAATTGCATCAATAGGCGCTGACCCAGATAACTCAGTACCATCAAGTGCAATGCCAGCGGTATTCACCCGACCAACCTTCTCTGCGGGAATAGGTGTTGTCGGAATAAGAAAAGTACGAGAGAAATCATCATCAAGATACGATAATTTACACTCAATACAATTCTGCATATATTCCTCTTCAACATCCGGTTTTGCAGCACCTAAGCAAGCTTCTTTCGTCGCGGTATAACGCACCTTATTTGTCTTTTCGTCATACACCATCCATCGTTCATCACCATAATAATCACCCAGCTTAAGAATGAACTCACCGGTTATGTCGACTAAATCCCCTTCACCTTCTTTGTTAAACCAAGCTCCCCCAACATCAGCACCATCAGAAGTAGTTCTTGGGCAAAAAGGGCCGGGCGCTCGCCCTGCAGGAGCACCGTCGGTAACAAATTGGTAACAAGTCGTCTGGGTNCCCTCACTGGTTTCACAATCAACGATTTTAGGCTCTTGGGTAAACGCGCCATCTGCAAACATTGATATATCCATCCCTTCAGCAGAGGCAACTAGCTTTAATGCTTGATGAGAAGCTTCGTTGCATCCTACTAGCGTTAATGCGCCAAAAGTAATGCAAACAGCGAGTGAGTGATGCGATGAAAAAATCATATTTTATCCTTTCAGGTACTGGTATTTTCTCTGCCTAATGACTTAATACTACACTTCTTCCACTGTAAAAACAGTCAACTAAAGTAGTGTTAAATCAGCCAGATGTACCNATTTAGTAGTTCTACGAAGGAAGAGTTATGTTGAAGCAGTAAAACACCTTTAAGTTATTTAAAGGTGCTTTCATTATGAGTTATTTATTTAACAGCAGATTTTTTTAGAGATTCAGCTTTAACAATCGGCTTGCTGCGAACACACATTAACTGTGTATTAAACAACCGACAGCTTCCAATATACAGATCTCCATGGTCATTTTCATACGAGCACTCGGCCTTTTTCTCTAAGTTTTGGCAAGCCTTAAAAGGAGCAGAACTTACCACTCCTTCATGGCCATGGGCAGCTGAAATAAATAACACAGCCATTAAGTACACATATTTTAAATTCAAGGTCTTGGTCTCTCGTCTTCCTGAACAATCACCCCAGTAAAACAGCCAATGAAACTATTNTCACCTGGGCCTGCAGTATGATAATGATAGCCTCTGGTATCGTCACTGTGGCCCCGACACTCATCTAAGTCGTCTTCCTCTTCGCCATTTTCATCCAACATACTATAAACAGCAAAACCATCCAGTGCATAACCAAACGCACCAGCATGACCGTCACTTTCAAAATCGACACCTGGGCAACTGCCATCACCATGATTAGCACCGTGATAATGATAACCGGCAAAAGGGTTCACATGACCCACACAATCANCAAAAGCCGCAATAGTATAAGCTTCTAGAATAACCTCAGCAGGAGCAGCTGCATCAAGCACAACACCGTTAAATGCTACACCGACACCACCAGCGCCAATATCGCTCGCTTCGCTGCTTAAAATAGGTGTGGTAGGAATCAAAACAGTAGAATGTAAACCTTCACCTTCTACTTCACTGTAATAATTAATATCACATTCAACACAGTAATTATTGTATTCCTCAGCCACATCAACCACAGCAGCAGCTTCGCACTTAGCTTGTGTGTCAGTCACATATACTTCGTCGGTGTTGGCATCAAATAATTGCCAATTGTCATCATTATAAAATGTAGCCAGATTACTAATAAACTCACCGTCGGCATCGTGCAATATGCCGTTATCGAACCACTTACCAGAATTNTCAGCAGTAGTACTTATGGTTTCTGGGCAATAAGGGCCTACTTCGTCTCGGTCTGCAGGAAAACCTTTAATAGTGATTTCGTAACAGGTACTGGTTTCACCATTGCTTAAGGTGCACTCAACGGTTTCTAATGACTCTAGTGAAGAAATAGCAAATAAACTGGTATCAACATCTTTGATTAACGTTTCATCGGAACTTTCGCCACCTCCAACACTACTACTGCCGCCACAAGCAGAAAGTAGTAACGTACTGGTTAGTACTGCACTTAAAGCCAGCTTGGCTTTTAATAAACTATCCATATGATCAGCCCTATTTAAATACAGAATAAAATTCAACAGATAAACTGATACTAGCAGCCAGCGGGATAATAAGTGTGTAAACAATGAGGAATTTTGCGATACGTTAGTACATACAAATACACTACAAATAAAGCATCAACCCACTCTAAGACAGTCATTCCTTACGCCTTCTTTCTAATTTTATTTATGCACTATCTGTCAAAACTTCTAAGTTACAACTCAAATTAACGCAGTAAATTTAAAGGCTTTTAATTATTGGTAAAAACTCAAGGTCGAGTAAGTTCTACACTGGTAGAAGTAAGACTAAATAAATCGCCTCCCATTTTCCCTACTGAATCAACTAATTGTTGGCTGATATTTTCGTTGATATATAAATCATCTCGAACATAAATACTCTTTACATCCAGCAGCACAACNGTGCCCCCTNAAGGTAAATCGCTAATAGGTAGAACTTCCCTCAAAGTGCATTCATAACGAATTGGAGATGCCTTAACTGAACGAGGCTGAACGTTCTCGCTAGCGCAGCTTTCTACCTTAGCGAAATCAAATTCACTTTCATCAATTTGAAGGCCTGCACTTGTCATGTTCATTTTTTCTAGTAAATCAGTGTTTACTATATTGACTACACACTCGCCTGTTTCAACTAAATTTTGCAGCGTATCTTTATCAATACCACTTCTTGGAGTGACCTGCGTATAAAGAAGCACTGGAGGATTACAACTGGCAACGGTAAAAAATGAATAAGGAGCTAGATTATCGACATTAGTGCTTGAACGGGTACTAATCCATGCGATTGGTCTAGGAGTTATACCACCCGTTAAGAGGCGATATTTTTCTTGNTCTTTTAAATTTGAAACATCAAAAATCATTTGTTTTTCCTATACAGTAGCCCTTTAGCTTTTGTAAAAACAGTCCACTAAAGTGGTGTAAGATCAGTCCGTTTGCTGGCGATTTTGACTGGCGTTATTATGAGTTAACACTATGCTATCCCGAAATGTTTAGTAAGAAGAACACCACAAAAAATTAGGATTACTCCTGTTATTACACCAATAGCTATTTTGCCGAGAGCCTTGTTATGCCACTCAGGCGCAGCTTTCGCTTCAACTTTAGTTTTTTTCTTAGAATCTTCGTATCCAGCAAGTGCATTTTTACCATACAGCGTTGCACGCATTTCTATAAATTCAGGGATTCCATTACTATCGTCCGTCGTGACATCTATAGCTTTGATATATCCCATATCGTTTAAATCTTTAAGAATGAATCCATCCATTCCGTCAGAATTAGATAACGGATTATCTCGTATAAACTCTAGAATTTTAAATGAATCTTTATCCATGCTTATTACTCATAACGAGGGTGTAGAAAAATACGATATTTAGACATGTTTCCCTACTCCTCAAAAATTCCGTTTAATTTGCTCTGTTCTTAATGAGCTTTATATTTTTATAATGATATTCGAGTATCTTGTTCATATTGTCAAACATGAGCTTAGATCGTCTTTAATTTGATCTCCTAGAGGCTCTGGTAGCTCTATATTAAGCCCAACTTCGCGTTTCACTGTTCTTCCAAAGCTTCTCTATATTGTGCACCATGCAGTACATTAACCACTGTGCGGTCGCTTTTACTTCGCCTCGTAAACCTATTCGATTTAAGCCTTTATTGCTGGTGATATTCCCGAATACTGGCTCAATCGTCCACACTCTTCGGCTATACATTCGACGACCTTCTGGACTATCAATTTTCTGTTTCATTAGATCCAGGCACGTTATTTTCTCCTGCCC
>PAOL01000048.1 GCA_002708475.1 Oleispira sp.
TAAAGGCATCGCTCGCGTTGCGGCCAAGGTACTCGATAATCCGCTGGAAATTACTACTGCTACGGTTCGAGACAAGCACGATAATATTAAACAGCAAGCTATTCTAGCGGATGATGGTGCCCATAAAGACCGCATTTTAAGCTGGTTACTATCAAATGAAGACTTTGAAAAAGCCATTATTTTTACCAATACTCGTACAGAATCAGAACGTTTAAATGTGTTCTTACGTCAACACAGCTGTCGTTGTGCGGTATTACACGGTGAATTAAGCCAAGATCAACGTAACGCAACAATGCAGTTATTTCGCGAAGGGAAAATCAACGTATTAGTTGCGACCGACGTTGCTTCTCGTGGCTTGGATGTTAAAGGCATCGACTTAGTTGTAAATTACGACATGGCACGTAAAGGCGACGATTATGTTCATCGTATTGGCCGAACTGGCCGTGCTGGCGAAACCGGTACTGCGATCTCTTTAATCAATCATACTGAATGGAATTTAAAGGCGGCAATCGAGCGTTACATTAAGCAAGAGTTCGAGCCTCGCGTAATTAAAGAATTAAAAGGCGCTTACAGCGGCCCTAAACGCTTAAAAGCCTCTGGAAAAGCTGCAGGCACTAAGAAGAAAAAAGCGGGCCCAGGTCGTGATAAGCGTCCAGGAAAAAACAGTTCGATTCCAGCCAAAAAGAAGATCAGTGCTAAGAAAGCAAACGGGCCACGCCCTAGCCGTCCTAAGCCAAGTAGCTTGATGGATGATTCAGGATTTGCACCGATTAAGAAGAAGAGAAATGCACCTGCGCCTAAGACGCAAGATGACTAGGCATTAAGTTAGCGAAAGTATTAACTATTTAATATTTTCGCTAATTATCGATACAGGAGTAAAGTTAGCGCTTTCTCTCATCCTGCATATTAAATTTTATTCGGAACGCCGCAAGTACATCCCTGTAGGCTTAGCGATCACCTCCATGTGATCGGATGCCCTATAAAATTAATATCCAGAATTCATCGCGCTAATAATCTGCACCTTTTAATGAAGCACACTCGCATCAACATCTTCAGCAAATTCCGCCGGTAATACACAAACCCGATTCAGCATTAATAAGCTGTGGCTTGGCATAATCACGTCCTGCTCATCTTCTGGTAATCCAGCAGAATCAGGGGAGACAATATCATCTAGCAAAACAACCGTCGCATCGATGGAATCTAATGCCACAATTACTGCACTATAGAAGCCGTATTTGGTATTAAGAGAAATTAAATCACCCACCTCAATTTCTTTGCGGTAAGTCATAAAATCTTCACCTTCTAACTCATCTCCCGGCCAAGGCGTATGAAAGCGAGCAGTCGCCACTAGATTAATCAGGCTCTGAACCATGCCATCTTCGATATCGAGTTCAATATCCTGATCTGTCACATTCAGAACCTTACGTAGCAGACTCATAAACAATTCGCTGTCATCTTCAGACCAGCGCAAATCAATTGGGTTTTGATGACTATTTGAAGGCTTAAAAGAGACATCAATGGCATACTCAATAGCAACTCTATCCGCTTCGTCACCGCGGGGCATAAGTACACTGACCACATCTAAGCCAGAGTTCTGCTCATTGGCTAAGCGCCAAAACAAAGGTTGTAATACGGCATTCATGACGCTCACTCCTCTCGTATTGCTCTTTCTTAGTCACTAGGAAACTAATGAGGTTAATAACCAGAACAAGCTTAATTCACCTTATAACTTAGGTCGCTTTATCAAGTTATCGTTCAATTTATATTAGGCTTTAATCACAAATACAATAAATATCCGTTAAAACGAGTAATGCCTCTCACTAAATATCGTATTCAATTGTCATTTAGTCAAGAAAGCGCAATAAGTTCACTTGTTTGTCAAAAATGGTAACATCTAAGAAAAAATCACTAAGGACACCTAATAATATGAAGCACACCTTGCGCCTATTACCAATAACTACCCTATTCACAGCAATTTTAATGACAGGCTGCGCAACCAAAGTTGCCAACTTAGAATACATAGAGCTCGAATCCAATAAAGATGCAGCGATGGCTGATGAATCCGCTGCTAAAAGCATTCAACGCGCACAGATGAATATCGAGCTGGGTAAAACAGAAGAACTTTCTTATTATGCTCCACGTCATCTTAAAATTGCGCAAGAAAAACTAGCCACTGCCCGCAGTATGCACACATCTGGTGACCCTGATGGCGAAGTTAAGCCTATCGCTATTATGTCTAAGAAAACCATCGAAGCCGGTTTAAAAAACAAAAAACTTGTTATCTCTACACTTCGTCCATCGCTGAAACACAAGCAAAAACTGCTAGAGGTTAAAGCGGATAAATACTACCCAGAAGATTACAAAAATATCGCTGACACTATCGTTAAGCTCATCGATTTAATTGAAGACGGTAAGGTCACAGAAGCTCAGCAAGGTCAAAAATTACTATTGCCTTTGATGCACGCTAACGAAGTAAATACCGTTGAATTCATACAGCTACAACCCATTAAAGATCAGCTGGATAATATTAAAGGCAAAGGCGGAGACAGTATTGCACCAAGCAGCTGGGCAGTCGCACAACGTAGCTTATTAAAAGCACAAGACGTTATCGGAAAAACACCACGAGCTAAAAAACAGATTATGTCGGCCACTCACGATGCTCAACGCGCAGCGGATCATGCAAACGTTATCACCGATTTCTCGAACGAACTAAATAGTGCCAATAGCGATAACGCAGAAGCTATTGCATTAAAAGTTGAGCGTTGGTTGTACCGCGTATCTGTTGCTCTGAAGCATGATGACATTCGCCATCGCCCTTTTGATGAGCAAGCTGCCACATTAGCAACAGAGGTTGAGAAGGTTATGCGTAAAAGTCGCTAACCTTTATTGCCTATCAAATAAAAAGGCCTGTAATCATAAATTACAGGCCTTTTTTAACTGACACTTAATTAGATAAGCTGAATTAGAGGTATTTTCACATTTAATATTTTAAGAGACTAGAAAATTTTTATCACTCCTCAACGCACCTCTGTCAATTTCTTGCGTTCTCTCTTTTAAATTCACTCCAGTTAACTGACGCTGATGAGCCTCATTAAGCAAATATAAAATTTTGTTCACCGCTTCTGAATATACCAAACCTTCAGGGCGCACATTTGAAATACAATTACGAGATTCATCTGTCAGCCCCACTTTAGGTGCCCAAGTTAAATACAGACCTAAGCTATCAGGAGAACTTAAACCAGGGCGTTCACCAATAAAGACCAATACAGATTTTGCATTCAATAACTCTCCAATTTCATCACCAACAGCCACTCGGCCCTGCTCGACAATAACAATTGGAGCTAAGCGACAAATACTTACCGCCTTATTTTTTTCAGAGGTTTTTAATAATGCATGCTCGCTTAAGCGCTGAGTTAATTGCTGTAATAAAGGTGCGGCATTTTTTTGTATAGCAAAAGAAGATAGACCATCAACAATAACAATAACCAAATCATAAGGGTCATCTTCGACTGCGGCATGTAGTTTTAATTCAGCAACTGACTCACTATTTAATCGACGACCTAAGTCGGGACGCTGTAAATAATGAGATCGATCAGTCACTTGGCTATGAACCGTAATTAACGGTAATTCAATATCACGAATTAACTGCTGTGTATCTAAAGGTAAATGCACCGCGTCTTGAGCCTGCGCATGTGCGAGTTGAAAATCTAAAAGATGCTTAGTAGGCACACTAATTCCCGCTCTACCTAAGCCAATACGCGCCGCTGTATATTCACGTAATACATGCCAAGAATTACTAACCGTATGAGATTCATTTTTTTCTATTTCGTCAACATTCTTCTTTTTACTCATTACTTCTTCTCCAAAATAGTATTTAAAGAGGCAGAAAAAGCCGATGGTAATGAATCGTTTAAAACAAATTTATGAACATCATCAAAAATATTCATATGATCTAGCCATTGTTGAAATTCAGGCGCCGGATGTAGATCAAGAACTCGACGAGCATATAAGGCATCGTGAAAAGAGGTGGTTTGATANTTCAACATAATGTCGTCTGAACCTGGAATCCCCATAATGAAAGTACAACCAGCAACTCCCAATAAAGTTAAGAGATTATCCATATCATTTTGATCAGCATCCGCGTGATTGGTATAGCAAACATCACAGCCCATTGGTAANCCTAATAGCTTACCGCAGAAATGATCTTCTAAACCTGCACGAATAATTTCTTTACCATCAAATAAATATTCAGGGCCAATAAAACCCACCACTGTATTTACTAGTAATGGATTAAACTTTCTCGCCACGGCATAAGCACGAGCTTCACAAGTCTGAATATCTAAGCCATGATGAGCATTAGCCGATAACGCACTGCCTTGGCCCGTCTCAAAATACATGACGTTATTGCCTACCGTGCCACGATTAAGTGATAGCGCAGCTTGTTCCGCCTCTGCCAAAATAGATAAATCAAAACCAAAGCTTGAATTCGTTGCTTCTGTGCCACCAATGGATTGAAAAACCAAATCGACTGGCGCACCTTTTTCGATGGCTTCTAAAGTATTAGTTACGTGAGTTAAGACGCATGACTGCGTCGGAATTTGATACTTCTGAATAACCTCATCCATCAACTGCATCAATTTGATCGCTTGTNNGACGTTATCNGTGGCAGGGTTAATTCCCAATACCGCATCACCACTGCCATATAGCAATCCATCTAATAAACTGGCGGCAATACCAGTAACATCATCTGTCGGGTGATTAGGTTGCAAACGTGTGGATAAACGTCCAGGCAGACCGATAGTATTACGAAAAGCGGTCGTCACATGACATTTTTTCGCGACCAAAATAAGATCTTGATTACGCATGATTTTACTAACTGCTGCCGCCATTTCTGGAGTAATCCCCAATCTAACTTGAGCCAGAACTTCAGGTGTCGCTAAATCACTTAATAACCAATTACGAAAATCGCCAACGGTTAAATGTGAAATTAATGAAAAAGCAACAAGATCATGGTCATCCACAATTAAACGTGTCACCTCATCACTTTCATAAGGAATCAATAAATCATTCAAAAATGTTTTTAGTGGTAATTCCGCCAACAACATTTGTGCAACAGCACGTTGCTCAGAGTTTTCAGCCGCAACTCCTGCTAAACGATCCCCTGATCGTGCAGGTGTCGCTTTAGCCATTAAATCTTTTAAGTCATAAAACTCAAAAGTACGCTGGCCAANTACATATTTATATTTTGCTGGTTGTCTATGCACAAAAAGTTGCCCTTATTAAAGTTAACAACACATAATTGCTTACTATATAAGGACAAGGGGAAGATCAGCAAGGCCTATTAATCTTCTGTAGTATCATCAGAAGAATCAACAGGATCTACTGGCGGGCGTTTAAAAGCGGTACTCGGGAAATGACGTACATTACCCGTTAGAGTTTCTTTCACAGGGGTCACTTTCACGGCACCAGGCTTTTCCATCTCATCAATACGACTAATCGACGGCAGTGGAATGAAACTACGCTTCACTCCTGTGAATTCTAATTTCAACTTATCAAAGCTCGTTTTCGCTTCAACNTCATCAGTCGCATTACTTATCTGACTTTCATCAAATAACAGCTCTTCAACTTCAATAAAACCATACATTTCACTTTGGAAAATATAACGGGTATATAGCTCATATACTTCACCTTGGTTATTAAAGATAACGCGATAAATAGGCTCAGCGGTAGTTTTCTCGGCCATTAGGCTCTAACTCATAAGGAAAAGAGTATTTTATCATACTAAGTCTGCGGTAACCCCACCAAAGATTGAGAGAGAGTAACCATTCTGACGTGTTTGATATTTAAAGAGTGCTAAGGCATCATATAATTTTACTGCTCTGTATCAATATCATGTCTGAAATTACCATTATTGCTGCTGATGACCATGAAATTTTCTTACAAGGTTTAAAGAGTCTGTTTGCGGATGATCAATTCGTTACTCTATTAGATACGTGCACAGATCGTGATGACTTAATAAAAAANATTCAATCACTATCCCCAGATATTATTCTNATTGATTTATCCATGCCAGGAGCCTCTATTGAAGAGGTGTTAAAAANCACAAATCCTTCAACCACTGAAGTGATCATCCTAACAATGAATCTAGATGTAAGTCTTGCAAACTACTTAGTAGCTCAAGGTGTGTCTGGATATGTATTAAAAGAATCTGCCTTTGAAGAATTAGAGTTAGCAATTAATCAAGTAGTATCGGGATCTGTATACCTTTCACCNTTATTAACAGAGTTCATAAATAACGCCAAAGAGCCTAAACTGACCAACAGAGAGAAAGAGATTGTTCAACTAGCAGCAGAAGGCATCAGCAATAAAGAGATAGCCAGCCAATTATCAATTACTGAACGAACAATCCGCTTTCACTTCTCTAATATTTGTTTGAAATTGGGAGCGAATGGCCGATCAAATGCGATTGCAAAATCCCTAAAGCTTCANTTAATTGACATCGAATAGCATTATAATTTTAATTGACAGGAATTCTAATATCAGCCTTTATTCCATGGCCAGGCAAGCTGAAAATATCGATACAACCATCCAATATTGCAATCCTCTCCTTCAAGCTTATAAATCCAAAGCCACTATTGTATGAATTACTATTTTTCTTTTTAAAGCCTCTACCATTATCTTTCACAGTAATAGTTATATAGTGTTTATGACAATGAAAATCGATATTTAGCTCTGTAGATTGGCCATGAGTTATTGAATTATTAGTTAATTCCTGGATAACTCTAAAGATATTATGATGAAAACTCAGCTCTTCTTTTTCATGAACNGGNTTNTCAAATNGANNNTCANAATNCATATTNATATTAACGTTAATTCCGTGTTTATTTTCTANNGCCAATCCGTAATTAAANAGNGTTTTTCTTAGACCATCATTTTCAACNGGNAAAGAATGCAATCCTGNAATAGTTCGTCGCATTCCANTCAANGCATCATCTAATTCACCTTCAAGTAACTGATAGTGTTTTCTATCTTGCGTTTTTTTCACCAANCCTAATTGGAGTTTTGCCGATGCTAANGACTGNCCTATATTNTCATGTAGCTCNCGAGCAACACTTTGNCGGGTTATTTCNGATACNGAAANCATCTTCTTTGACANTTTTTTATATGAAACACGCATAGANAGTATTTGCTGAAAATACGCAAGAAGNATTGCATACCGAAAGAACAAACTGCCTATTTGAATATTCCGGTGATCAAAGGATTCAAAGGGTATCCACTGACTCCTTATAGAAAAAATATAAATCGCAACACCTACTAGTTGAGAGATACTACCAACTCTTTTTAATCTAACGCCTTTAATGGCACTATATAACGCATAGGCAAAAAACAAAGCTGAAAAANCTCCCCAAACTTGCCACAATATATTTTTTAAAAGTGGATTTACCCAAGGAATAAAAATNGAAAAGGTAACCATTAAGAAGATTGCGCTGACAAAATTCAAGATAGGTGTCGACACATCTTTATTCTGCGACCAAAAATACAATGCATTCACATAAGGTATGAACAATAAACTAAGAAATAAAGACAAGTCACCTGGAATTACATCAAAGTTATAAACAAAGAAAATATCATGTCCAGTAACACCCAGCATCATTAAACAACTGCCTAACAGCAGCCATTTAAATTCTGGAAATGGACGAATAGCCTTTTTTAGTAATATAAGAATTATAAATATATCGACTAATCCAAGTATTACGAAA
Organism: Oleispira sp.; assembly: GCA_002708475.1. Classification (GTDB taxonomy): domain Bacteria; phylum Pseudomonadota; class Gammaproteobacteria; order Pseudomonadales; family Oceanobacteraceae; genus Oleispira. The sequence goes on from PAOL01000048.1 coordinate 7,761, forward strand.
ATCACATCAAGTGCGATAATAAGATTCATCTTCTTGTAATAAAGGGGACCTAACTCTTCTTTTTCACCATAAAGTACTCGGCCAGTTATACCCGTTCCTCCAGGAAACATTGCACCCCAAGAATGGCCAATGCCCGTATTTATTTTTACAACAAGCGTGTTAGTACCTTTTTCTAATAGCTCTTTTTTAACCGGGTAAATACGAGGTAAGCTTTGAGGTTGAGTTCCCGATAACTGCCAAGGAGAGTGCAAACTTCCTNTTTGTCCGATTAATTCATTATTCAACCAAACTTTATCTGACCCTCGAATTGATTCAATATAAATAACAGGATTTTCAAGANCANNANCTTCAATAAAAAAACTAGCTTTGTACCAGCCATAAACACTACCATTGTACTTTTGCGGTAATAGCTTACCAACCTCGATCGGTTGCCAAATTAAAGCTGCCTCCTCTAAAGCAGAGTGCTCCTTTAAACCTTTATCTGTTACAAACTGCCATTCTGAAATAGTAAAAGNTGAAGACTTATGTACAGATTCAGCTTGCAAAGATGACATATGGCAGATGCTGACCAATATAAAAAATGCATATACATGACAAACTATAGATTTTATAAAATTTAACATTTCATATCCTGCTATATAAATTATTGAATACTGNTTTTTTTAAGTTAACCTGCCGTAAAAATTTTAAACATAATATACTGCAAGAACGGCGCTATACTTCACTTGGAGGGTTCATCGCTAATAACACAAAAATAAATTTGTTTATAATAAATACCCGATCTTAGTTTTATTTTCTACAGCTAACCATCTTGACCTGTCGTATCCGACAGTTGAGCGCCATTTTTTAATTCAATAGTATCGATAACCTACCTTAAGTACTAATGAATTATCAGAAAGGACGTTGAAAATGAAAACATTAAAATCAGCATATTCTAGTGCTACTACAAAAGTAATAATTATCGCTTTATTACTTATTCAAATGATTGCATGTACTGATAATAACAGTGCCGCAAGCTCTGATAGTTCAGAAGATAATGCAATCTATGCATACGTGGCAGCCGATAGCCAATTTCAAGTAATCGATATTCAAGACCCCTCTGCACCAACACTACTGAGCAGCACACCGACAGATTCATCTTTTTTAGTAGAAACATTTCCGTTTGGAGCTATTGTTCCNAGCTTTAGTCAATNTGGCACTACNTATTTAGACACCGTATCCACCTTTGATCCCGTNAANCCTGTTGCACANAACTTTCCGAGTGGANCACCTTTTTTACGGGTGACAGATATGTACTACGATGATGAATTTATATTTATTGGTGATGAATATCGCGGATTGCATGTATTTGATTTGAACACCTTTGGTTTAGAAGTCAGTATTTTAGACTACGACACAATGTCATTCACGAGACTGAATGGCGATATGTACATTATTCATCAAGATGCCTCAGTTAACTTTTCTGGATTACAGAAATATGATTTTACTGATATAAGCGCCCCCGTTTTGATCACAAGTAATGGTACCGATATAGATGCCGCTTCATATCCGACAGAAGAACGCACTCATCACAGCTGGATTGAACACGACGGTAGCTTTTTATACGTGGCAAATTTAGCAGATAAAAAGTTGAAGAAAATTGACCCTACAACTCTGACCGTTTTAACAGAAGTAGACATCCAAGGACATGTTACCTCTTTAGCGATTCAAGATGGCTATGCTTATATCACCGTACAACCTCATGCTTCTGAACCAACTCTATTAACGGGAGACGATGCAGTCAAAGTAGTCGATCTAGCAACTATGACACTNGTTGATTCAAAAGCCTTGGTAGAAGCAAGCGGCGTTGCAGTATTTGATAATCATGTCTACGTCGTAGATTCAAGCGCTCTGCATATATACAGCACTGCATCAGGAANATTAACCTTAGTAACAAGCTTTACCGATGGTGCTGGNATGGATGTCGCTCTTGCAAAAGAAGTCGAACTAGACCCCGTGAGCTTTACATTTGAACTGTAATAGTACTGTTTTTAAATAATTAGTGACGAGATATGACCCGTAGGGATAAGTAAAACTTCTGGGGTGCGAGAAGATTAGATTGTTCAGCCATTGAGCAGTATAATGCCGCGCAATTAACTCTTTAGCACGTACACCCCAGATTAAAACGAGGTCGCTCAGTCATGGCGAAGAAGCTGTTTATAAAAACCCACGGTTGTCAGATGAATGAATACGATTCATCTCGAATGGCTGATATGTTGGGTGAAAGCCATGAAATGGAAATCACAGACAAAGAATCTGAAGCCGATGTTATCTTACTTAATACCTGCTCTATTCGTGAAAAAGCACAAGAAAAGGTATTCCACCAGCTTGGTCGCTGGAAGCACTTGAAAGAGAAAAATCCTGATCTAATCATCGGTGTTGGCGGCTGTGTTGCGAGTCAAGAAGGGAAAGCCATCATGCACCGCGCGCCTGTGGTGGATATGGTTTTTGGCCCTCAAACATTGCACCGTTTACCAGAGATGGTGAATAAGTCAGAAAATCATGAAAAGGTCGTTGATATTTCGTTCCCTGAGATCGAAAAATTCGACCACCTGCCTGCGCCAAAAGTAGAAGGTGCCAGTGCATTCGTTTCTATTATGGAAGGTTGCTCTAAGTACTGCTCTTTCTGTGTTGTGCCTTACACTCGTGGCGAAGAAGTTAGCCGCCCACTACACGATGTATTGAAAGAAGTAGAAGAACTTGCGGCGCAAGGCGTACGAGAGGTTAACCTACTCGGTCAAAATGTAAACGCTTATCGTGGCGGTATCTTCAGCGGTGCCGTTGCCGCAGCCGCCCGTGCACAAGCAGGTACTGGCGTTATTATTTCAGACGCTCAAGGTAACGACATCAACAATACAGGCGATGCCGAAGACTATGCAGACTTAGCCGAGCTAATCACACGCGTAGCCGATATCGATGGTATTGACCGTATTCGTTTTACTACGTCACACCCAATGGAATTCAGCGAAAGCTTAATCGACGTTTACGCCGAAATACCAGAACTAGTAAGCCACCTTCACCTGCCAGTACAAAGTGGCTCAGATAAGATCTTAAGTGCTATGAAGCGCGGCCACGGCCGTGATGAGTACATTTCAAAAGTGAAACGCATTCAACAAATTCGCCCTGACTTATGTATGTCTTCAGATTTCATCATCGGCTTCCCTGGTGAAACCGAGCAAGACTTCCAAGATACGATGGACCTAATTGGCGAAATTGGCTTCGATATGTCGTTTAGCTTCATCTACAGCGCTCGTCCAGGTACACCAGCTTCAGATCTTGAAGACGATACTCCTGAAGATCTTAAGAAACAGCGTTTAGCGATTCTTCAAGATCGAATCAACCAGCAAGCACAAGACATCGCGCGTAAAATGGTAGGTAATATTGAAACGATTTTAGTGACAGGCGTTGCTAAAAAAGATCCTGGTCAGCTACAAGGTCGTACAGAGAACAACCGAGTTGTTAACTTTACCTGTTCTGATCACAGCTTAATTAATAAGTTTGTTAAAGTAAGAATCGACGAATGCTTACGTAACAGCTTACGCGGTGTCGTTATCGAGCCTGAATTGGCTTACTAAGTTTAGTCGATAGCTACAAGCATGCGCATAAGTGCGATCACAAGGAAGTGATCGCTGAGGCTATAGAGAAACGCCTTGCGAACCTACCTCAATTCGGCATAAGCTAAGACATTACCTACAGATCGGGAGCGAGACCCCACTTGAGTGAAGAACTAACGATACCAGAAGAACAAACCAACAAGAGCGCCAAACATGGCATCACCTTCCGCGTAGAGCCAGAAGATGCCAAGCGCCTTGCCAATCTCTGCGGCCAACTCGATAGCCACATCAAGCAAATCGCCAACCACTTCAAAATCAAAATCTACAATAGGGGTGCGCGCTTCCAAATAGAAGGCAATCTCGACAAAGCAGAAGCGGTTAAAAACTTAATCAATCGCCTCTATCGCGAAACACACAATGGCACAGAGATCACACCCGATCTTATTCACTTATTATTACGTGAAGCNAAGTCTGAACACGCTTACAACCGTAAAAANGCCAGTGGACATCACGACGAAGCTAACGTCATCAAAACNCCGCGCATGATGCTNCAAGCTCGTGGTGATCANCAGCAAGGTTATCTAAAAACCATCCGTGAAAATGTCATCAACTTTGGTGTTGGTCCAGCTGGAACAGGTAAAACCTATCTAGCCGTTGCTTGCGCTGTTGAAGCTCTAATGCGTGATGAAGTAAGCCGTATATTATTGGTTCGCCCTGCGGTAGAAGCCGGTGAGAAACTCGGATTTTTACCCGGTGATTTATCACAAAAAATCGACCCGTATTTGCGCCCCTTATACGATGCTCTTAACGATATGCTGGGCAGCGAACAAGTTGAAAAGCTGATAGAGAAGAACATTATTGAAGTCGCACCTCTCGCCTACATGCGTGGCCGAACACTTAGCCATTGTTACGTGATATTGGATGAAAGCCAAAATACAACGCGTGAACAAATGAAAATGTTCTTAACTCGTATTGGTTTTGGCTCTAAAGCCGTAGTGACTGGGGATATCACCCAAGTCGATTTACCCCGCGGCGTGCAATCAGGCTTACGACACGTATTAGATGTATTAGACGGTGTTGAAGGCATCGGCCTCACCCGCTTTGCCAACTCAGATGTCGTACGTCATCCAATGGTACAAAAAGTTGTCGACGCTTATGACAAACACGAAGCGGCCGAGAAGAAATACAAAGACGCNAAACGCGCAGAAGAAAAACGAATTGCGTTAGAGCAAAGCGCTCAATTACAAGCGACACATGCCATTTTGACNGCAACACCAGAAACTAAAANTGACCAAGATAAATAATGATTGAGCTACAACTAGACGTACAGCTTGCTGTAGAAGTAGAAAATAACCTTCCCACTGAAGAACAAATGAGCAAGTGGGCAACTGCTGCTCTGCTTAAACGTACAGAACACGAAGAACCCGAACTCACTATTCGCATTGTTGACGAAGCTGAAAGCCAAGAGCTCAACCATGAATACCGCGGCAAAGATAAACCTACCAATGTTTTATCTTTTCCTTTTGAAGCNCCNGCACATGTACCAATTCCATTACTGGGTGACTTAATCATTTGTAAACAGGTCGTTGAACGCGAAGCCACNGAACAGGATAAAACCCTAACCGCTCATTGGGCACACATGATCGTTCATGGCTGTTTACACCTACTAGGCTATGACCATATTGAAGATGACGAAGCTGAAGAAATGGAANGCATTGAGAGAGTCGTGATGGCGGAACTTGGCTTTGAAGATCCATATAAGAATGATGAGCAATAGGCTTTCAAATTAGCAATAGCAAAAGGCTATCGACTTTAAAAATATTATTAATTTTGATTAATAGAAAATTAAGCATAAAGTAACCTCATTAGAAAACACACTCTTCTGAGGTTTACATGTTCGATTCAGCTGCCCAGCCTAATTTATCTTCTCCTTGCCTACCAACTGTCGCAATAAACAACACAGCGCTGGTAGCAGAAGGTGGTGGCCAACGTGGAATTTTCACAGCAGGTGTCTTAGACAGCTGGTTACACTCAGGTTTTAACCCATTTGACCTATTAATCGGCACCTCTGCNGGNGCTCAGAATTTATCCAGCTACATGACCTGCCAAAAAGGATTCGGCCGNCAATCAATTACTTCATTNTCGAGAGATCCTAAGTTTTTCAATCTTTCACGTACACTTGTCGGCAAACACGCTGTCGATTTAGATTGGTATTTTAATCAAGTAGAAAAGTCTGGGAATTCTTTGAACATCGGATGTGGTGAAGAACGCTTAACCAGCAGACAATTATTATTCACCGCCACTAAAGCAGATGATCGCAGCGCAGCCTTTTTTTCTCCGACACGAGAGAACTGGTTAACTGTATTAAAAGCATCAAGTGCTTTGCCTATTTTATATAAAAAAGGGGTAAAAGTTGATGACGATTATTATGTTGATGGAGGTGTAGCCGCACCAGTGCCGGTAGAAGAAGCGTATCAGCGCGGTGCTAAACGTATAGTTGTCATTCGCACAGTTCCGAAAGATTCTAATGTACAGTCACCTTGGGTACATAAATTAAAAAGTATGTTCTGCAACGCAAATCGTTGCCCAAAAGTTTTAGATTTGATTACTCATCATGAGAATGCATATCAAGCAACAATAGACTTTATTGAGCAGCCTCCGAGCGATCTTGAGATAGTTCAAATCTATCCGGAACAACCACTAGAAAGTAAGTTGGTAGGGAGTAACCTTGACTCATTAGAGACTGACTATGAATTAGGGTTCAAAGCAGGATTGAAATTTTTAAAGCATAATGAATCACGCTATAAAAACTAAAATCTAAAAAACAAGTAAAAGTATTGGTACAAATGCCTAGATCAGAAACCTAAGATCTAGGCATGAATTTTACGAGCAGTAAAACCACTCAATATTATGCACGACGCTTTCTAAAAGCATAAATACCCGCATTAAATAACGTACCAAAAAATACACCCCACTCGCTTAAATTAGGCTTAGGTTTTTTGCCATTAGCCATACGTGCAAGCTGAGCTTCATACCAAGTAATTTCTAACATTGCCATTTTATCAATCGCAGGCTTACCCGTTGTTAATATCTTTAATTGCTGCTGATGATTTTCATCGGCAATTAATTTATTCGGGAAATCAGGATCAACACAGGTAGTGCGCGCAACACCAACAAAATCAGTAGCACCCGAATTTAATGCGTCTTGCATTGCTTTAGCGGAACGGAAACCACCAGTAACCACTAGTGGCGTATCAACCAATGAACGAACCTTCTCGGCATAATCCAAGAAATAGGCTTCACGCTGAACCGTCGATTTTTTAGCATCGCTACCCATCATCGATGGATTCTCGTAAGTACCACCCGAGATCTCGATTAAATCGATACCTGCATCAGCAAGGGTTTTAACAACCTGCATAGAATCTTCTTCGCTAAAACCGCCTTTCATAAAGTCAGCAGAGTTCAACTTAATACCGATAGGGAAATCGCTACCAACTTGTTCACGAATTGCGTTATAAACCGACAAAACAAAACGCATACGATTTTCTAATGAACCGCCCCACTGATCATCACGCTGGTTATGACGCGGTGATAAGAATTGGCTAACTAAGTACCCATGAGCACCATGAATTTGAACTCCCGTAAAACCTACTTCTTTAGCAAGCTTTGCGCTGGTCGCAAACTTTTTAATGATTTCTAAAATTTCTTCTTCTAATAAAGCACGAGGCTTATTAAACCCTTTTTCTAAACCGCGCGTTAAAGCAATCGCCGAAGGTGCTACTGGAACTTCTGCAATGAAATTTGGAATTTGCTTACCTGGATGATTCAGTTGTGTCCAAATATGAGAACCGTTTTTCTTGCCTGCGGTTGCCCAATTTTTAAATTCTGTTAAATCGCTTTGCTCATCTAAAACCACATTCTTAGGCTCACCTAATGCGTTGCGGTCAATCATGATATTGCCCGTCATCGACAATCCAATACCCCCATCAGCCCAACGACCATAAAGCTTCGCTAAACCCGGCTTTGGATTATGATTACGTAAACCTAACTGTTCGCTCATCGCAGATTTGAATAAGCGATTTTTTATTTCTTGGCCGTTCTTTAGCGTAAAGCTAGATCCTAATAGGGTAGAAGTCGTCATATTTTTCTCTCTCTTGTATTTATATATTGTTAAAAATTAGACCGATCGTCTTATAATTNATTTTAAAAAAGGTACACACCTGTGTACCTTTAAATTTTTTGATGCCCGAACACGGCTTATTATTTTTTAAGCAGGGTCGTAATCATCAGCTCCATCGTTTTTTCCACTGGTTTGGTATCAGCCATCATTTTCATTGTTATCAATGCACCTTCCCAAGCTGACCAATAAAGCCCAGCAATATCCCTACTACTCATATCATCCCGCATTAAGCCCTGCTGTTGCCCTTGCTTAAATAAATCGGAAAAGACAGCAAGCCACTGTTTCATCGAGCGCTCTAATTCAATGCGACACATTTCACTCTCTGCTGAGATCTCGCTCGCAATAGATCCCACCAAGCAAGATCTCTTAAAATGATGACTCTCATACTGCTTCAAACTGTATCGATAAATCGATCGTAACTGCTCAACAGTATTAAGATTCTTGCCTTCACCATTAATAAACTGAGACAGCTGGTTCAATAAATCTTGGTTGTAATGCCCAATAACCTCGACCACAAACGCTTCTTTACTAGCAAAAAAATTATAAAACGACCCTTTAGGTACACCGACTTCATCTAATATCTGCTTAATACCCGTGCCATGATAGCCATGCACTGATAACTGCTCGATTCCGGCTTCTATTAAAGCTTCTCTGGTATGTTCACTGCGTCTTGGTCTGTTCATACTAACACTTTATGACCGATCGTCTTGGAATGGAAGAGTTAATTTATCAAAACAGTTAAAAGTCTCTGTTCTGTAATTGGAATAACGCCAATCAATAGCCTTTGCCTATCAATGCAATTAAAACAAACAATTATATCTATTTATTATTTTACTCCAGAATACATCTCATGGATTCAAAAGAAGCCAACAAAAATACAACTTCACCATTACTTTTAAGTAGGAATACAGAATGATTAATACTCAAATCAAACCATTCAACGCTTCAGCTTTTAAACAAGGCGAGTTTGTAGAAATCTCTGAAAAAGATGTGCTAGGTAAATGGGCTGTATTTTTCTTCTACCCTGCTGATTTCACCTTCGTATGTCCTACTGAGCTAGGCGATATTGCTGACCATTACGAAGAATTGCAAAAGCGTGGTGTTGAAGTTTTCTCTGTTTCTACAGACACTCACTTCACTCACAAAGCATGGCACGATAGCTCTGAAACAATCGGTAAGATCAACTATTTCATGGTAGGCGATCAGTCTGGCAACATCACAAATAACTTCAACGTTATGCGTGAAGGTCAAGGCCTTGCAGACCGTGCTACTTTCTTGATCGATCCAGAAGGCACTATCCAAGCGATGGAAATCACTGCTGAAGGTATTGGCCGTGACGCTGAAGATCTTATGCGTAAAGTAAAAGCGGCACAGTATGTTGCTGCTCACCCAGGTGAAGTTTGCCCAGCTAAATGGAAAGAAGGTGAAGAAACTCTAGCACCTTCTCTTGACCTAGTTGGTAAAATCTAAGCAATAAATCGCTATACAACTTAGCGTTATATCTTAGAAAAACCCCATTACCTTTTCGGTGATGGGGTGCTTAAACGCTACGCACACTTCTGCTCTATCTATTTGGCCTCCAAGTTAGGAGAGACATATCTTTTACGCAATCAACAACTACAGCGTAAATATTTATTACATATTAAAAGTTAAACATTAAAGAATTTAGAAGGTATCACTATGTTAGATCAAACAATGAAAGCTCAATTAAAGGCTTACTTAGAAAATTTAAAAACCGATGTACATTTGGTTCTTAGTCTTGATAACAGTGATACCTCAAATAAGCTAAAAGGTCTTGCGAATGACATTGCATCACTAAGCGATAAAGTCATAGTAAACGAAGACCAAGATGCTAGCGCACGTAAACCTATTATGCAGGTTATTAATCCAAATAAAGACACTGCAATCGGTTTCGCAGGCTTGCCAATGGGGCACGAATTCACTTCATTAGTATTAGCATTGCTTCATAGCGGCGGCCACCCAATGAAGTTAGAAGCTGATGTAATTGAACAGATTGCTAACCTTGAAGATGAAATGAATTTTGAAACTTTCATATCATTAAGCTGCCAAAATTGCCCGGATGTCGTACAAGCCTTAAACATGATGGCGGCGATTAATCCAAAAATTAAATCAACCATGATCGACGGTGCTGCTTTTCAAGATGAAATTACAGAACGCAATATCATGGCGGTACCCAGCGTTTACTTAAACGGTGAAGTTTTTGCTCAAGGTCGAATTTCATTAACTGAAATTCTAAAGAAAGTAGACACTGGCTCTGCGAAAAAAGAAGCGGAAGCACTTAATAAAAAAGAGCCTTACGAAGTACTCGTTGTTGGTGGCGGACCTGCAGGGGCATCAGCAGCCATCTACGCAGCACGTAAAGGTATTCGTACCGGTGTTGTGGCCGAACGTTTTGGTGGCCAAGTAATGGACACAATGGCAATTGAGAACTTCATTTCTGTTAAAGAAACTGAAGGTCCTAAACTTGCTGCAGCACTTGAAGAACACGTTAAAGAATACAACGTAGACATCATGAGCGAACAAAAAGCAGATAACATTGTTTCTGCTGAAAAAAGTGAAGACGGCTACATTAATGTTCAACTAGAAAGTGGCGCTACTTTAAAAAGCCGCAGCGTAATTTTATCAACTGGCGCACGCTGGAGAGAAATGAACGTACCTGGCGAGCAAGAATATCGTAACAAGGGTGTTGCATATTGCCCACACTGTGACGGTCCTTTGTTTAAAGGGAAACGTGTTGCCGTAATTGGTGGTGGTAACTCAGGTATTGAAGCTGCGATCGATCTAGCAGGTTTAGTAGAACATGTAACAGTTTTAGAATTTGCTGATACCTTACGAGCCGACCAAGTTTTGGTTAATAAAGCGAATAGTATGGGTAACATCGAAATCATCAAAGAAGCTCAAACTACTGAGGTGATTGGTGATGGAACTCGCGTAACAGCACTGAACTACCTTGATCGTGCAAGCGGTGAAGCAAAACAGATTGAACTGGCAGGAATCTTCGTACAAATTGGCTTGGTGCCAAACAGTGAATTCCTAAAAGATTCTGGTGTTGAGTTATCACCTCGTGGCGAGATCGAGATCAGTACTAAAGGGGAAACTTCAGTACCTGGTATTTTTGCCGCAGGTGACGTAACAACCGTCCCGTACAAGCAAATCATCATTGCTATGGGCGAAGGTTCTAAAGCTAGCCTAGGTGCATTTGATTACTTGATTCGTACTCCAGCGCCTGCAAAAAGCTAAAACAAAAAAGCCAATACTCATTACTGGGTATTGGCTTTTTATTCGAGTGTATTATTTAAAAAGAACCATCCACCAGCACTGGATTATCTTGCCATCGCTTAACCCATGAAAGCATATCACTCGCAGGCATTGGCTTTGCAATGCCGTACCCTTGAGCTAAAAAGCATCCTAATGCAGCAAGTTCCTCTCCATGCTCAGGTGTCTCTACTCCCTCTGCAATTACTTTCAACTTAAACGCTTTCGATAATTCAATTATCCCTTTTATAATCGTACGATCATCGGCATCTAACAGCATACCCCGAACAAACGATTGATCTATTTTTAAGTATTCCGCAGGAATTTGTTTTAAATAAGATAACGAAGAATATCCTGTTCCAAAATCATCAATCGAAAATGTTACACCCAACTCTTTGCACTGAGTAATAACACCCGAAGCAAGATCAATATCCTCCAATGCACTACTTTCTAAAATTTCAAACTCCAAATGATTAACGTTCCGAGACGGAAACTTTTTAAGCATGTTTTCGAGTCGCGATACAAATTCAGGATGCTGCAATTGCATAGGACTAATATTAACACTAATCGGTACTTCCATTGGTGAACCGCGCCAGCTTTCTAATTGCTCAAGCGCAGTATGTATTACCCACTCACCCAGTTCGATACTTAACAAGTCATGCTCTAAAACAGGTAAGAACGCAATAGGAGGCAAAATCCCTTGCTCAGGATGATTCCAACGAATCAAAGCTTCCATTCCAATAAGCTGCTTACTACGCAAATCAATTTTTGGCTGGTAAAAAAGGATAAATTCTTGGTTATAAAGCGCCTGTCTTATTCTCTCTATTTCTTCACGCTTATGCTTAACGGCAAAATCTCGTTCAATATCAAAAATATGCCAGCAGTCTTTGCCTAACTGCTTCGCTTTATACATAGCTTGGTCAGCAGACCTTAAAAGCTGATCTGGGCTACAGTTGTTTTCAGGATAAAAAGTTACACCAATACTTGCGGTAGTTTTGAGGCGATTACCATTAATATTTACTTCATGCGCCGCTGCTTCAAGCAAGCGTGCTAGTACGGTATGGCTATCTTCTGGAGAATCTAGCTCTTCTATTACCGCGACAAACTCATCACCACCAATTCGGGCTAAAGTATCCCCCGCTCTTAACGAGTGCTTTAACTTCTGCGTAATCAGACGTAAAAATTGATCACCAACTGAGTGCCCATAGCTATCGTTTATCCATTTAAAACCATCGAAATCGATAAATGCGACAGCCATAGACTGCTTATGGCGCAAGCTCTTAGTCATTGCCTGCTGCATTCGATCAGAGAGTAAAATACGATTAGGTAAGCCTGTTAGCTCATCGTAATGCGCTGACAGCAAAAGAGCAGCATTGGCTTCTTCGAGATTTAAATTAGTTAACTCAAGCTTACGTTGAATGGCCTTTTGCTCACTAATATCTTGAAATATTCCGGTTAAACGAACAGATTTTCCATTTACTTGCGTAACATGACAGGTCGTACGAACATCAATCTTTCGGCCTTTGGTTGTTAAGGTTTCAAGTTCTAAATCGTAATTAATTCCATGTTCAATAGCTTGTTCAATCGCTAAAGAGATTTTTTCTCTAGAATCGGATAAGAAGTAACTTACCCCAGCATCAACAGATGGATTGAACTCTTCAGGAGAAGTGTCATGAAGGCGATAGGTCTCATCCGTCCAATATAGCTCACCTGTTTCTAAATTAAGCTCCCACCCTCCCACCTTCGAAATAGCTTGAGTTTCTTGCAATAGCTGACTAGTAATGAGGAGCTCTTTCTCACTTGCTTTTCGCTCAGATATGTCAAAGTATGCTCCCAGCATTCTTGTTGGTAAGCCATGATCGTTCCATTCAACCACTCTTCCTGATTCTAAGACCCAGGTATAATGCCCTCCTTTATGTCGAATCCGGATTTCCGCAGAATAAAAATCAAGAGTACCATCTAAGTGTTTTTCAATACGTTCTAATGCAATGGGCAAATCATCAGGGTGCACTTTATCTTTCCATCTCTCGAATGTCATTTTCCCAAGCTCTTCGGGAGTATAACCAATGATTTGCGCCCAACGCTGATTAAATGTGACTTCTCCTGTCTGCAACTCCCAATCCCAAACTCCTACAGAAGCAGCTTCG
>PAOL01000049.1 GCA_002708475.1 Oleispira sp.
CACGGCCACAATACTCAGTTCCACGGTCAGTAAGAATGCGCAGCATAGGCAGCTCCTGCTTCTCGAAGAACGGCAATACCTTGTCGTTGAGGGCGTCAGCTGCGGTGATCGGGGTCTTAGAGGTATAGAGCTTACAGAACGCTACTTTGCTGTATGTATCGACGAAGGTCTGTTGGTAAATACGACCGACGCCCTTGAGATTGCCCACGTAGAAAGTGTCCTGAGAGCCCAAGTAACCGGGGTGTGCGGTCTCAATTTCACCGCAGGCCTCGTCATCATGTTTCTTTTTCTCAAGTGCTGCCACTTGGGCATCGCTAAGGATAATGCCGTCATTGGCTACCTTTTCTTCAAGGGCTTTCAGGCGTTTTTTGAAGTTCTCCAAATTGTGACGAACCCAAATTGAGCGTACACCACTGCCAGAAACAAACACGCCAGATTTTCGTAGCTCATTGCTAGTACGGTGCTGGCCGTGAGCGGGTTGTTCAACAGCATAGGCAACCACTGCTTGCTCTGTGGCCTCATCCACCCGATTCTTGGTGTTTGGTGCTCTACGGCTCTTGTTGATTAGGTTGTCGATACCGCCGTCTTCAACAAGCTCCTGATAGCGATAGAACGTATCGCGGGATACACCCATTACCTTGCAGGCTTTGGACACATTGCCCAGCTCTTCTGCTAAGTTGAGCAAGCCAGCTTTGTGTTTAATGATGGGGTTGTTAGTATGGATCATGAGAGTTACCTTTTTGTTTTGATTTAAGATTCGACACCTTTATCAAAACGGGTAACTCTCTCTTTTTCAAGATGATGTGTCAGATCTAGTCTGAGCTAATACACCTATTCTATTCCAGTCAAATCGCTCTTAATTGACTAGCCTTCGTTAAAAATTACGCTTGAGGTTTCAAATAAAGGTCACAATTTATTAACCTATTTCTATAGTGTAAATCTTTGCGCTGGTTACAATTTTCCTGCCTGGATTTCATTAGCGACACGCTGGAAAACCCCCATTAAGCCATCCTCAAAAAGCATTTTGTCTGAAAACATCTCTTCCTCGGGGAACGAGCCTCTTTCCTCAATGCGATCCAGGGTTGTCAACGAGTAGCCTGGACCACCTTGTCCATCAGCATTGGCGCAGCGGTAAATTTTCAGGTTCTCACCTTCAATTTCAGCGGTGGTGCCAAAGGTACCTTTGGGCAGGCCGCCTTCAGCTTCGGTTTTAAAGAACTTGTTTTTGATGGTGTCGCAGAACCATACTAAGCCCTGTTTGGGAAGCTCAATCTGCCCTGAGATCCATTGCTGTTTCTGTGTCTTGGGGTTGGTATGATAACGCGCAGCAGCAAGAATCAAGTGTGAGCCATCAATTAATAAGTACCATATCCAGTCACTGTCGGCTTCTGCAAATTTCGCGACAGTTCTCGGGTCGCTGGCTACTGTGGTGGGGTCTATCTTTTTAAACTGCTTCATCTGTCATCCTTAGCTTAAAGCAATGCGCTTTAACAGCTTGTCATTGTTTTCGAGCTGTCTGAGTGTTTTGGGGTTCTTGTCGTGCGTAAACACCTCTGCTACACCGTACTCCTGATTGAGATTAATCTCGCCAAAGGGAGTGGATTCACCGGCTGTGGCTAGATCTTTGGTGAGGCCGTTGCCTAAAAAGTGCTCGTTGGCACCGACTTTGTTATTCATAGCCTGGCGCAGCTTCAAAATGCCTTTTGTGGACTCATCCATGTCAGCGGTGTAAATCTCAAAATCATGCCTATTCCAGAGATCCAACTCCTGTTCTTTCGCATCAGCAACAGCGAATTCATAGTATTCGCTGTATTCTGGGCTCATAACCACATCAACCAAGTGTTCTTTACCTTTGAAGTCTTGTTTTAGCTCTTTTCGGGCAAATGTTGAAAGATTTTCCGAGGTGGGGATAAAGCTCACCATATCACCAGTTTCGGCGGCAGCCTCCTGATCAATCAAGAGCATGGTGTAATCACTGCCTGATTTGTAATCAACCCCTACAGCTTCACAGATCAATTTTGCGTCACTATCCGCGTGTTCTAACTGGGTGAAGGTGGTTGTCCAGTAGGATTTGACTTCGGCGTGAGGGTTGCCAATACTGCCATCGTCCCCTGCATACTTGGTTTCGACAATACGAACAATGTATTTCTCATCTAAGCCCTCTTCTACAATGCGTTTTTTATCTGCGGTGGTATAGGGAGACTTTGGCAGTGGTTTACCTTCCGCTCGACAGGCTGCAATTTCGTCTTTGGCCTGGCAAATACGATCTTCACACTCGGGGAGCGTTTGTGGCTTTTTAGGTAGCTCTTCTGTCGGCGTCAGTTTGGCATTGGCGCTTTGGGGAGAAGAGTTATTTGTAGGGGAGCTACCACCCCCTGCTGGAGATGCTGCGGCACCTCCACCGCCTGAGCCACCACTATCGCCAATTAAAACAGTTGGGCAGCCCACGACGATTTTGCCGCCATGCCCACTGGAATCGCCCATTCGAGCAGCAGGTTTGCCATTAATCATAACGGTAGAAGAGCCAGAAGAGGCTTTATCGGGAGGGCCAATACAGACAGCCATATCACCGACACGGGCGGCGGGCATACCGCCAATAATGACGTTAGACGAGCCTACGGCAATTGGGCCTCCTACATGAGGTACAGGGCCAGGGTTGGTTTTGGGGCAGACATGCATGTCACCCACGCGAGCGGCGGGTTTTCCCATAAAACGTTCCTTGTAAATGGTTAAAATCGGCGCAAATTGTACTACAGTGCATAGCGTAATTCGACCAGCTAAATATATTCGTCAGTTTGATGATATGCGGCTGTGCTTCATGAGTGAGGATAATTTTAGGCCGTAGAAAGAGCTGCGTACCAACCAGCCCTGCTTTCTGCCGAGGTGATCATGCCCAATCATATTTTTACTCGTTACTTATCAGGCCTTGCTATTACATATTACAGCTGGTCAGTTGCATACTTTGCCAGCGAATTTAATCGATCACTAAGCTAAGATCAAGTGTGCTGACCACCCTTAGAGCTCAAACTAGATTTTTGAAGTAAGCTCTCCAAATCCCGCAATTTACTTACAAGTAAAATCTCTCGAGCTAACGCTTGCTCAAGAAGATTCTGGGTTAACTCTAGCTTCTCTTTATATTTTACTGTTTTTTGTTTTTCTCGCCTTATAACCTCTGCCTTGGATAAGGTAGTTGATTTACTCTCACACCGATATTTCTCAATTAAGGTAATTATTCCCTGATGGGAGGGTCGCTTCTTTTTAAGATATCCACTATCAAATCCTGCCTCCTGAGAGACAACTGATGCAGTTATTTTATCAGACGTTATACCGATAAACTTTTCAAGTGTTGGCTTGCCTTGCTTCAATCTATCAAAGGCTTCATAACAAGCTTCGACGCCACTTACCTTACTCATACTTAACCTCCCGCATCAACTAGCAACTTACTGTCAATCTTGTGTTTCTTGTATCGAATTAACTCATCCAACTCCGATTTGGTAGAAAGATATTCCACTGAATTGATCTCGTAACTTTGAAGCTCTCTCTCTGTAGATTCAATTAGGATTTCTAGATTCTTTGATTTAATCACTGAACATTTACTGAAAAGACAATCAGAAAACTCGCCCAATATTGAGCATTCACAGATCTCAGCATTAGTGCACCCACCCAACAATGTTTTTCTATATGAGATTTCCCCATTGCGAACCTTATCGGCGGTCTTTTCTACAAACTCTTCTACCAACACTTCACCATCCCGAAGTCGATCTCTCTGCTTTTCTATATAGCCACCAGACTTCCCATAAAGAGTCACATCATCTTCCAACAAGTCGCTCAAAAGCGCTTCTGCGGTAGCAAGTGGCATACCCACCTGAACCTCATAGGCGATATGGTTTAATGGCAAAATATATTGCTTTTCTTTTGTATCATAATGGCCAAAGACAGTTTTTAATTGCTGATTATTTCGGCTGTAATACTTGGTCATCTCCTGAGATAAGTGCTTAAACTGTTTCTTTAGTGTTGGCAAAGACACAAAACCACTGTTCACTGCATAAAACGCCAGTGAGCGCCTAAACTGGTGTGTCGTAAGAGGCCACTGCTGGCCAACCTGAAAAGACTGCTCTTTTGAAAAATCTCGCACTGGATCACTAGCGCACAACACGTCATAGTCTTCCTGCATAATCCTAAAAGCGGTATTAGACAAGACCGTTTTTGCAGTTAACTTGAAAGAGGTGACCTCCAAACGCTCTGAAGAAAAACTATTTTTCATAAATAATCTTACTGTACTAACAAGCAATGGACATTTTTCCGGATCGATAGAAACTGTTGCAGCATACCCTCTCACTATTCTACGAAGAATCTCGACCGCATCCAAAACCGCTGGATGTGCATACCAGGAATCTTCATTAAGATAACCTTCTAACTTTGTTGTTGTGCTAAGAAGGCTAACAAGATCACTCGGCACTAGCTCATTACCGCTTTTATCGGAGATTGTTTTTTCCAAAACATGATCAACCACACAACTATATGGAAGCCTATTTACCTCATCATTTCGCATTCCAGTATACAGATGAATCATCAATTTCATTTCAAACTGAATACGAGTCAATGTACCATTAAGCTTTGCACGACTATTTACTTCATAGCTGCCAGTGAAAAGGTCCACCAACCCAAACCTACTAATTGCTTCGGGCATAGAAGGTCTAATCTCATCACGTGATACACCTTGCCTACGTTGAACCTTTCGGTGAACCCCAAAAAAAGGATCAGAAAACTCCTTCAGAAACTTCTCCAAATTTTCCGTACTAGACTTAAGAAACTCTACCTTTTCAGTCAGCACATTGATCATCTCAAGGTATATTCTAGTTGGAATTATCGGATGCTGTTTATGACCTATTTCCTCGTATACATCTAAATCGGTTACAACAGCGTACCCCAATCGCTCTTTGCCAATCGTATTAAGATGATTCAGCAAAGCACTTAATTTTTGCTTTTTTCGCCTAGAGTCCTTCAAAGAGCTAACATAAAGCCCTAAGTACATTTTATTAGATAGCAGATCTTTAACCCCCAACACACTCAGCATTCGATTAGACTTACACTCTGCGCAAAAAAAAGCAGCATGTTTAATGACCTGGTAGTATTGGAGTAATGTAGTAATAGAAAGAGGGCCCAGGACACCTGAATTAACGAAATACATCAATGAAAATAAAACTCTCTTAACCTCATTAACAAGCTGACGCCTCTCCTCCAAATCCCCCCCTTTCAGCAATTCAGAAAAATTCATTCTGCAATTTCCAGTCGCAGCCAATCGGTACGATCTAAAATCCCACAAATCATTTCCATAGACAGCAGTAGGTAGACCATTTGAATCACGACATAACACGAAATCATCTGGAATAGTCGAAACTTCACTTGCATCAAAAATATCGGGAGAAGCAGGCTTAGCCATTTGATTGCCTTCAGCTTCCACAACTTTCAAGAACAATCTATTGTGAAACGATTTTGCAAGAATCATCTGATTAATCCATCCTGAATTTCTGAGAACACAATACCGAGAGCTTCGTAACGTTGAAGCCGGTTTTCCCAATAGGGTGTAAGCTCCCCGTATTTAAATACTTGATCACTAATTGTTTCAACCAGCCTATTACCCACCTCTGACTTGATCCTAATTTGATGAAGTATGCTTCTTACTCGTACAGACAGCATCAAAAATAATTCCCTGGCCTTGTCAGCATCAGAAGATCCACTCAGCACGCCATTAACGATGTATAGAAGGCTGGTCAATTTGTGTATATCCTCTTTATCATTTGCATGACATACATAATGAATACAATAAAGGCAACCATACTGCGTTCTACAGTCAGGAGTAATCGGTGGATTATGTACTGCGGGTCTAGGACTATGAAAACCATCACAATGACCCGCAGCAATACGACATAAGTCTTCATCCTCGGTCACATCAATAAATCTTACATGATTGGCTGCTTCGTGTGCAGCATCCCAGAAATTAGTAAGTTCTGATTTAATCTTCTCTGAGGTTGTTTCCATGTAGTGCTGCTCATTCGTTTCCAACGAATGATTCATTAACTGAGCCACAGTTGCACGCCCTACTTCAGGTTGCTCATGCAAGAATAGGCTTTTAGTTTTCCTAAACTGTCGCGCCGTTAACATTTGAAAATCACTCGGCATAAAAATTCCTATGATTTTTTTACGCTGAAATGACCTCAATGCAGATGCACATAGAGAAGTTGTCTCCCACGACTTAGGGCTAAGACCAAAAAATAGACGATCCTCATCTTTTCCGCCTAGAACCCACTCCCTTAGTCGTAAGTAATTCTTAAAGATAGCAACGGATGCAGAAGCCAAATCATATTGAACGACACGCCCGGCCGCTCGAAACTTAACCGCTCGATAGCTCCTATGCGTTATTGAGCTATTTGATTCAAATGCGCTATCAAACTCAAGCTGAGAAACTTCAGAAACGTAAGCGCCAGTGAGCATCATAAAAATAATTTGATAGGATTGCATGGCAGTTGCCGCTAATGCTCTACGAGATTTTGCACGAGGGTTAAGATTGTCTAATTTCAATCTTTTTCTTGAACGCTTTAAATTTTCTCTTAACTCTGCCCTTTTCTTTTCTGGCCTCTTTGTAAAGTACTCTTCATCGGTTACCAATCTTCCTTCATTGTGGTTATAAACGTCAGCAGGACGAAAGCAATGAGGAGTCACTCTATGGTTTGAGCTTGGAAATAGATACGTCTCATAATCCGGAAGAATCAATTGACATGGAAAAGGCTTCACATTCAAAAGAAAATCCGTAAGACCAGTTGCAATACTCCTGTAAGTGTCGTAGGCAGACTTAAGCTCTACAATTTCACGAGGCTTTGTGCTTTCAACTTTACCAACAATCTTAACTGTATTTTTTGTAATCTGATCAGATACCGACTTCCCATAGTTAATGGAAACCAAGAACCCTAAAGACAGCTGAATACACTCTGCAGATCTCGGTTTAACTTCATTTAGGTGAACTTTATTCTTGAGGTCTTTTGATATTTTATTGTATATAAATCTTGTTTTCTCCACACTTTCTAGGAATTCTGTATAACCGCTATCATCAACGACATTAAATGCTTGACGAACCTTTGAAAAGAGCGATGTTATTGAAGACCGTCTATATCCCTTAACGGAGATATATTCAAAAAACTTACGTAAAAATCTCCTTCGATGATCAACCAGACTTTCCATATCCACAAGATACGGAACATCCTCCTTCCCTCCTCTTGAAGTACAATATTTTCTTTTAGAGTAAGCTAAGGAACCCACATCAACTGGGAATTTTTTACCTGCCTCAGGAACAGACAACCTGACCTTCTCTGGATGTAAAAAGTCTTTATCAGTTAGATCCTTTAATAAAACAGTTACTGTTTCTCTGAATACATAATTTACTTCCCCCATCAGATTCTTACCGAATCACTATCATACAAACTGAAAACACGCTCTTCGTAGAGAGTTTGAGCCACCAACCTTTCATCTATCGAATCAAACAGTCTCAGATAGTGCTCAGTTGTGGAACGATCTGAGTGATGGAGACGATTTTGAACCATGGAAATGATATCACCGTCCGTAACTTTCCCTTTTGCACAAAGTGGCTGTAGCCAAGAGTAATACCGAAAAGCAAATGTAGCTCGCAACCAATGAAACGTAAAATCGCCTGGAAACTCCTTGCCAGTATATTTCAATAGTTTCTTTTTCATGTAGTATGTATTCCTCCCTTGCGGTCGGCTTTTTGTAGTCTTGTATCTAGGATCGCTCTTTGCCATGTAATGAGGCTCTCCTTCTGGCGAAAGGAAAATATACATTTCGCCATCATCAAGAATATGGCCGTTTTTTTCTACAAATTTATCGCGTCTACTTCTCGCCTTTCGGCAGTTTACATACACCCTAATTTGCTCCGCTAGAAACTTTGGGAAATATAGAGATTGCTCTTTATTGAACTTAGTATCAATGCTTGTTCCTGGCCCAGCGTTAACTTTAAACGTACCATCCCTTAATAATTTGTTAGCTGAAAAATCATTTAGATGCTTCATACGCATAGTTAAGATAGATTGCTTTCTTGCTCCCGTATACAGCGCGATGTAATGCATAAGACGCTCATCTACCGCAAACACATCTTCCTGCAAAACATCCAGTAAGCAATCTACCTCTGATTCTCGTAGGGGTCTTAAATCTTCCCCATTCTCCCTAACAAATCCTATTGGGACAGGCGTTGACTGACGACTAACCGGGAGACTTTGACCTCGTCTGTCCAGATCTATGCTATAACTACGACCGACATGATTTTTAAAGAACATCTTGACTGTTTCAACAGTATCAACCCTCTCCATTTCGATAGATCCATTTGCCTGCTTAGAGAGATACTTATAAAAGTCATAAACGACTTTAGTTTTTTTATTTAGACTTCGTCGTTTAATCTCACCGCTGTCCAATTTCTGTAAGAGGGAAATAAAATATCTGTATGTCGGCCTTTGAGGCTTTCGCCCAGAGAAGTTCATCAAGTCAATATTATTTTCTTCGCAGAAGATCTTGTAATCCAGCAGCATACCCGCCTTCTGCCGAACGGCATCTGATACTGAATATCCTTTTGTGCCATCCTTTATGGACGAGAAAAAAAACAGATTAGCATCCTGCCAAGGAGAACCGTCAGAATTGAGCAAGAAAGGAAAAAGATATACATCGTGCCTGCCATCGAACGCAGGATGAGGCGTCAGGTAATAAGCCGTTGAACCACCACATTCCAATGGAATCGATCTGTTATGCATTGGTTCAATGCTGATATCTGCATAAGTATTTTCAATATGACGGATCAGAACGATCCTATCGATCTTAGTTAAGTCCATCCCATGACCTCTTGTATCCCTCGCATACTTAGTCAATCATGAGATATCCCACACACACAGTCAATCAGGAAGATCCCAATTGTGTTTGGGGTAGCGCCCTTTCATTTCCTTTTTNACCTGNTCNTAACTGCCCGNCCAAAAACCAGACAGATCCTGCGTNACCTGCAANGGGCGNCNTGCAGGCGACAGCAAGTGAATCATTAAGGGCAATTTACCGTCAATAATCGCNGGAGTTTGCGTACAACCAAACATCTCTTGCAGCTTNACGGCNANAACAGGCGGAGTCTCGCTGTAATCTATTCGAATATTAGCCCCAGACGGTACGGCGATGGTTTCGGGTACCAACTCATCGAGACGACTCGCTAAGGGCCACGGCAACAAACTTTTTAACATCCCCGCGATATCCAGTGATTTGAAGTCCGACAGGCGGCTCAGCCGTCTCAACACATCGCCTTGAAGATAAGGCGCGAACCATTGCTCAACACTGTTGAGCAAACCTTCATCACTGACATCTGGCCAAGGTTGTTCACGGTCATGCTCTGCCACCAACAAAACTCGTTGGCGCCATTGCGTCAAGGCTTTAGAAAAACTCAATATGGAGAGCCCTCGGTCTTTGACGAGTTCCANTANCGCTAGACGTTTTTGATCGTNATCAATCCGAGGGAGTCGTTGATGGTTAAATTTCAGTCGATAAAACTCATCGTAACTTTGTGCGAGCAGTTTTTCTTCACGGTCATCCCATTCGATCCCTACTCGCGGTTTAATCTGTGCGCGAAAAGCCTGTCTAAACGCTGACTCCTCCAAGCGAGCGGCTGAAAAGATTCGATCACTGCGCCGGCCCTGCTGGCCGCCCGCTGACAAGATGACCAACCATTTTTCACGATTCAGAGGATCGTGTTGACTAAACTCCACCGCCCGGCCGCTGCTCATTTGGTAGCTTTGATTCTGTTCGCTGCGACTCAACGCCACTCGNTCTGGGTAGGCATAGGCNAACAGTAAACCGATCCGATAGTCTTGTGTGTTACTAAGTGGCTCTGANGCAGATCNATCGAGCCCTTGAATTGCTATATTTTCTAGGTTTTTTTGATAGTTCTTAGCTTGTTGTTGTATGCGTTTAACACTGCCCATTACCGCTCGAGAAGGTCGTCGATCACCGCGTAAGATATCAAGACGCGCGCAAATATCGACCCCTAGATGCTGCTCCTGATCGCGCCCAATATCACGCTCCTCTATGAGTGCCGCGAGTTCGCAGGCCAATCGACTCTGATTGAGCTGCCGACCTTTAACCATCATGTGGGCCAAGCGCGGCTGTGCCGGTAGCCGCAACATGGCCTGCCCCATCGCCGTTAGTTTCNATNGGCTGGAATCACGCTGCGCGCCGTCTTGATGGACTCCCTCAATCGCCTCCAAGCGTTGCAACAGATTCAACGCCTGTTGATAAGCTGCTGGCGCGGGTGGATCAATCCATTCCAGCTCGGTGGGATCACTAACGCCCCAATTCAGTAGCTGCAAGGCTAGCGCCGAGAGGTCGGCATTGACGATTTCAGGTGGCGTAAATGAAGCCAGCTCATCTTGCTGACTGGCCGACCAAAGCCGGTAGCAGACGCCAGCTTCAGTGCGCCCTGCACGGCCGCTGCGCTGCGTGGCTGCAGCACGGGACACTCTCTGTGTCGCTAGACGGGTTAAACCGGTATTGGGATCAAACACGGGTTGGCGAGTCAACCCGCTATCAATCACCACACGAACACCGTCAATGGTTAAGCTGGTTTCGGCGATATTCGTTGCCAACACNATTTTTCGCAGTCCGGGTTTGCAGGGCTCGATCACTTGCCGCTGCTGAGTCAGAGAAAGATCACCGTAGAGAGGCGCAACCATCAACTCCGATCGACCATCAAAACGCTGTCGAAGCTGCCTCTCGACTCGATTAATCTCAGCTCGCCCAGGGAGAAACACCAATAAACTACCCAGCTCTTCATCAACGGCCTCACACACAGTTTGCACCACGCGATCCACAATGGGCTGTCCATATTGAAAGGCCTGTCCATANCGAATATCTACCGGGAACATCCGCCCTTGTGAGCGAACAATCGGTGCCGGTTGTTGTCGGTCGTTCTTGAGTAGATTGGCTGCTTGCTCCCCATCCAGCGTTGCCGACATCAGTAGCAACTTCAAAGGTTGATCGCGCAAGTCACCAAACAGCTCTCGCCCTTGTTTCGCCAGCGCTAGACCTAAATCAGCATCCAAAGACCGCTCGTGGAATTCATCAAAAATCAATAAACCCACAGATTCCAGGGCGGGATCATCCTGCAGCAAACGTGACAAGATACCTTCGGTCACCACCTCGATACGAGTGGCCGCGCTGACTTTGGTATCGAGCCGCACCCGATAGCCGACCGTTTGCCCAACCTTCTCACCCAGCGTTTGCGCCATGCGTTCAGCCGCAGCACGGGCAGCCAGTCGACGCGGTTCGAGCATCAATATCTTCTGTTTGCCCAGCCAAGCTTCGTTGAGTAAAGACAGAGGTACCTGAGTGGTTTTACCCGCGCCAGGAGGGGCTTCCAACACCAGCTCATTGCGGTCTTGCAGCGCAGATTTAATCTCGGAAACAACCTCAAAGATCGGCAAAGACGACATAGTGCACTCGGTAGGGACGCGTTTAGATACAAACGCTAGAGTTTAACAAACCTTAGCTATAAACCCGATCAAAGATTAGGTAATCTCTTGCCTGACAAGCAGACTCGCTAACATCTGACAATAAAAAACAACATTTGGTCACTAGGTTAAAAGGACAATTTTTCATGCACTCACCATCCATCAAACGACGATTATGCGTCGCCGCCATTGCCGCATCCCTATGCTCAGTCGCGCCTCTCATGGCTCAGCAGAGTGAAGACGCCGAACAGAGTGCGGAACAACGTAAAAACGTGATTCTGATTATTGGCGACGGCATGGATGACCAACAAATCACCATCGCGCGAAACTATCTCAAAGGAGCCCGAGGTAAACTACTAATGGATCAGCTGCCATTGCGCAGCGTGTCGCAAATTCTCACCCAGGATGACGAAGCTCCCTCAAAGCCCGTTTACGTCGCGGACTCTGCCAATAGCGCAACCTCTATGGCCACCGGCATATCAACCAGCCGGGGACGTATTGCCACCAGCGCCGGTGAAAATCGCGATCTTGTCACCATTGCGGAATTGGCCAAACAAGCAGGTTACGCTACCGGTATCGTTACCACCGCGAGCGTGACTGATGCCACACCGGCCTCATTTATTGCCCATACGGCTTCGCGCGGATGTGAAAATCCCAACGTCATGAAACCCTTTGAAGACAGCCCTCGCTGGCTAGATCCTACAGCTTGCGAAGCCGATCGCGTCACCAATGGCGGCCCAGGTTCTATTTCACGGCAAATCGCGCTGGGCAATCACGATGTCATACTGGGTGGCGGTCAGAAACATTTCTCACCGATCGCAGAAGAAAGCAAGAAAAGTGTCAGTGAGCTGGCGCAAAACAATGGCTATCGAATTGTGACCGATCAACAAGGGCTACTAGACGTGCAATCGTCCGCCTTGGTAGAAGACAAAATACTGGGATTGTTCTCGCCCAGTACCATGCCCACCCAATGGCAAGGTGAAGACGGTCGCAGTGCTGAAAAACCGGAGCCCAGTTTATTAAACATGATTGATTGGCGTCTCGGCAGTGTCGAACTGCCCAGCACCATGATTTGTGAAGATAACCCTTCATTTGACGGCATACCGCGCCTCAAGCAGATGACCGATATTGCCATCGAACAGTTATGGAAGCGCAGCCAACAAGGTTTCTTCCTGATGATTGAATCGGCATCCATTGATAAGCAATCCCACAAACGCAATCCCTGCGGCAGTATTGGAGAAGTGGAACAATTGGAAGAAGCACTGGCCAGTGCGTTGAAATTTGCCGAGCAGGAACCCAATACACTCATATTGGTGACGGCAGATCACGGACAGGCCGCACAGCTGATCCCAGCACCGAGCATGTTCAAGTCTATTGGTGTACCTGTTTACACACCTGGACACGTCGCTCGAATAATCACACCTGAAAATCAGGTGCTGTCGGTAAACTATGCCACCAACGATTTCCCCTCAGAAGAGCATACAGGCACCAATGTGCCTCTGTTCAGTAACGATGTTGGCCTGGGAAAGGTGCCTCCGATGGTCACTCAACCCGAGATTTTTGAACTGATGAAGAACCACTTGTTTGACTGAGTGAAACGCCGAGGGTGCACAAGCGCCCTCTCTCATTTCCACTGACACATCCCGCTCGGCTATCGCGCGCTCGCGCTATAAACCGTAGTAACCTACCAGCTCTTGAATCCTGCCTGCCTTGGCCATCACAGCTAAGCGTCGATTAACGAAGTTAATGACATCAACGCCTAAGTCGTTGCTCATCAGTAAGGTAATACTGGTGGGTGGCACTTCACTGGCCAATGAATAGAACTGATAGGCGCTAGGCTCAACACCCAGCTTGTCCATGACATGACGCATTCTTGGTGCGTATTCCATGAAGTACTCTGCTCTCCCTGCTTCCACCATCTTCAACATCGCCACGTGATCGATGGCGCGCAGGAAATCAAAATCGTATCGTTGGCTAAATTGGCTGGTGCCGGGGTAGCGAAATCCTCGAATCCAAACCACCCCCTCTCTTGAGAGCTGCGTAAGGTCTAGCTCCGTTGGTTTCCGTTTGTAGCCTAGCGATAAATGGTATTGCAGTAAGTCGGTATCAGCAAAGGTGGTGTTGCCCCAAACCCCCTCTGATTCCCAAGATCGCAGTGCGTAGGCGATCCAGCGTTTGGCTTGACCATGCATCATCTCGCGTTTTATTCGTTTAATAGGCTTTGATACCGGTAGAACACTGATATCCGTTGAGGAAAATACATCGTCAACCACGTCAGTAATGAAACCACTGACGGCCCCGTCACTGGCTATGATCTGCAGAGGCTCTGCTCCATAAACTAGATAATGGATGGGTGCGGCTTTTACAGTGTTGTGGGAGTGGCGACCCACAGTTCCAGGGGCCAGTTTAATAGAGGGCAGCATTGCTGTCCCTTGAATTTGGCGCTCGATATCAGCCGGCATGTCAACCACGCTTTCTGCGACAACCGAAACAGAAAGCAGTGCCATGAAGCCTATCAGCCCCACTTTAAAACCCGCTTTTATTCGCGAAATTCTCTCGTCATGCCATTGGTGTCGAGTGTTGACCCAATAATCCATTCCCTAGCCTTGAGTGTTCAATAGAATTCGAGCGGCGACTATACGCATTATAGACGAGCAAAAAAAGGCCGCCGTTGGAGTCAATTCAACGGCGGCCCGGATCAGCCCTTACTCTCCCCTATGTCGAGTAAGAGACCGAAACTCTCAGCAATCGCTTGATGTGCTAAAGCAGTGCCTTCGGAATACGGATAGTCTTAGACAACAGCATCTGCCCCAACGCTTTACCCTGTGAGTCCACCATGAGCGACGCGGTACCACCGCCGCCCAAAGCCTCAGTCATAAAGAAGTTAAAAGCGTTGAAACCCGGCATGTCGAAACGCGTCACTGAGCCGTTAATGCTGTGAGCAAAATAATCCGCTACCGCTGATTCACTCAATTGTTCATCCAGGTAAGGAAGATATTCCGGCTTTCTGGCAATAATTCCGATATTGGCGTTATCGCCTTTATCACCGCTGCGAGCATAAGCCAGCTGCTCCAAACTCACCTCAACACAATCGCCCTCATAACTTGTCTCTGAGTGGACGTAGCGCTGTCCATTCGAGGACTCAGATGCGGGATCATCGGCGTAGGTCTTCTCCACAAGAATTTCATCACCCAACTGCACCTTTACTGGAACCTGAGCTTTATCAACCAAGGTTGAGTGAATCCGCATTAGTGGTGTCGGACGCGTGCGCCCAGCGCCAAACCCACTCATACCGGGTGTGGCGGATGTGGCCAAGTAGGCAAATTCGTGAGAAGCAAACTTCAGCGCTTCTGGATTGTCGTGATGCAATCCATATTTGCCCATCACTTCACGCACATCCTGCGTGCGACTGTGTGGACCATAGGTATCTTCGGCACCAATAATCTCAACACTCACGTTGCGATACGGACCCCAGCCTTTTTCCTCAAACACCTGACTGGTGCGCTTTACCCATGCATCAATGCTGGTTCGCGCTTTTTCCGCGCAGCGCAACCCCCCCATAAAGAAGGAACTGGCCAGCTTGAAACCATCGACGTAAGTGGCGCAGACTTTATACTGCCCACCGGGAGCTCGACCTTTGGCGCCACTAACACGCACCTGATCTTTACCCACTTGTTCGAGTTGGACGGACGTCCAATCACAGGCAACATCTGGCAAGAGATAATTGGCGGGATCACCGATCTCATAGACAATCTGTTCAGCAACACTGCCGACACTGACTAGCCCACCGGTTTGCGGAGGAATCTCGACCACAAACGAGCCATCGGCGCTGACTTCTGCCACCGGGTAACTCATATTTGAAAAATCAGGGACCAGATGCCAATCGGTAAAGTTTCCGCCGGTACATTGCGCGCCGCACTCCAACACGTGTCCGGCTAAGGCGGCTTGCGACAAGTGATCAAACTCTGTCGAAGCCCACTGAAACTCATGCATCAATGGCGCGATAACAACAGCACTATCGACCACACGCCCTGTCACCACCACGTCAGCGCCGGCTGCTAAGGCATCGGCAATCGGCTTAGCGCCCAGATAAGCATTCATGCTTGCTAAGCGCTCGGGCAACGGCTCGCCACTTTGATTCTCAGGCATGGGCTCGCCGCTGAATTCTTTCTTACGATCCATGAGATTGTCACCGTACACACCGGCGATTTTTAGATCGAGATCCTGTGCAGCACACAGCTGTTCCAACGCACTGATACAACCGGGCACATTGACACCGCCCGCATTGGCGACAACTTTGATGCCTTTCTTGGCGCAATCGGCCAATACGTCTTTCATGGCAACCGTGACGAAATCAACCGCGTAGCCCAGACGCTCATCTTTGGCTTGGGCCTTACCCAATATCGCCATGGTGACTTCTGCCAGATAATCGAACACCAAGTAATCGATATTACCCTTATCGACCAATTGTCGAGCGGATAGCTGGCTATCGCCATAGAATGCCGAAGCGCAGCCGATACGAACCTTTTTGTTAGAAGTATTCATAAAAAATTCCCAATGAGTCTATCGTTTAGACGTCTTCGTCTGCTTCCACCGTCACCAAAAGCTGCTTCGACTTCACCTGCTGACCGGCACTGCAACTGATACTCTTTACAACACCGCTGATACCGGCCTTGAGGGGATGCTCCATTTTCATCGCTTCTAGCACCACTAAAGTCTGGCCGGCGTCTACCCTAGCGCCCTCTTCAACCAAGACTTCAACAATGGCGCCATCCATAGAGGCCTTCACTTGTCCGCTACCGGCACCACCGGCGGCGGCGGCGGGTTTGTGAGTGACATCTTCAAGAATGAAATGACCACAGCCATCATCAATGTAAAGTTGTTTGCCGTCAAAACTGTAGGCAAGAGACTCGCGCACTTGATTGTGAATCATCAGCGCTTGACCTTCCGTCATACTCACCAACTCTACCGTTTCACTGGCGTCATCGATGGTAACTTCAAAAGCCGTTACGCCAGATGCGCTCTCGATTTCAAGTAATTTGACTGCCGTTGCTTTACCATCGAACTCCAATTGATAGTGATAACCTTTGGGTGTCGGACGAGTAATACTTGCGCGTTCAACACTGCTTTCAACCCCACGCTGAAAGTACAACACGGCGGCTCTGGCCAAGGTTAATGCCGACGGAGTTTTTTGATCCATGCTGACATCGGAGGTGAAATGCTGCTCGATAAAAGCGGTTGTTGCCTCGCCCTTGGCAAACACTGAATGGCGCAACACATTTTGCAAAAAGAGCTTGTTGTTGTTCAGACCTAACAACTGAGTATCTTCCACCGCAGACGCTAAACGACGAATGGCTTCGGTGCGATTACTGCCATAGGCAATCACCTTGGCAATCATGGGATCGTAATGTGGGCTCACCACTTGACCGGTTTGAATACCGTGATCCATGCGAATACCCTCACGCTGAGGAATCGTCCACTGACGTACCTGACCGGTTTGCGGCATGAAGTTGTTACGCGGATCTTCGGCGTACAAACGAACCTCTACCGCATGGCCCTTCAAGCTAATTTGTTCTTGTGTTAAAGGCAGCGTTTCACCGGCCGCGACTTTCAACTGCCACTCGACAAGATCTTGCCCAGAGATCA
Source organism: Oleispira sp. (assembly GCA_002708475.1). Lineage (GTDB taxonomy): Bacteria > Pseudomonadota > Gammaproteobacteria > Pseudomonadales > Oceanobacteraceae > Oleispira. The sequence continues at coordinate 17,190 of PAOL01000049.1, forward strand.
ATTCGGTAACGGGATGCTCCACCTGCAAACGCGTATTCATTTCGAGAAAATAGAAGTTCTTATCGCTGTCGACCAAAAACTCTACCGTCCCTGCGCCGCGGTAATTGCAGGATTTAGCCGCATTGACCGCTGCCTCTCCCATGCGCTGACGCAACTCTTCATCGACAAACGGAGACGGCGCTTCTTCTACCACTTTTTGGTGGCGACGCTGAATAGAGCAATCGCGTTCGCCCAGATAAACCGCATTGCCATGCTCGTCGGCAAAAACTTGTATCTCGATGTGACGTGGTTCAATTACCGCTCGTTCTAGAATCAGTTCACCGGAACCAAACGCCGACTCGGCTTCAGAACGCGCCGTGCGAATTTGCTCAGCAAGTTCAGCTTGCTCAAACACCAATCGCATCCCGCGACCACCGCCACCGGCAGAGGCTTTGACCATCAACGGAAAGCCAATCTCTTCGGCTTTTGCCAGTAAAGTGTCATCGGATTGATCCGCCCCTTGATAGCCGGGAATGCAAGGAACACCGGCATCAATCATCGCAATTTTCGACAGGCGCTTACTGCCCATCAAATTGATCGCCTCTGAACGCGGACCAATAAAAACAATGCCCGCTGCTTCACAGGCTTCTGCAAAAGCTGAGTTCTCAGACAAAAACCCATAGCCTGGGTGAATGGCATCGGCGCCGGTACGCGCTGCTGCATCCAAGATTTTCTCAGGCACCAGATAGGATTCGCCCACCGCGGCTGCGCCTATGCAGACCGCTTGATCGGCTTCCTGTACGTGTAAGGCTCCGGCATCAGCTTCGCTATAAACAGCGACCGTGCGGTAGCCCAAATCTCTCGCGGTGCGGATGACCCGTACCGCTATTTCACCGCGGTTGGCGATGAGTATTTTGTTCAGTATTTTCATAGTTGTTTCCAGTTTCGCCAATCGATCATTGGGCCCAAAACGGTTTACGTTTTTCCATGAAAGCCTTAGTGCCTTCTTGGCCTTCGTCTCTGCGCAGTGAAGCAGAGAACATATCTGCAGCGCCATCCAGTAAGGTCTCGTGTTCAACCACACCCACTTGAAGCATCAGGGTTTTGGTATCGGCATTAGCTTGCGGCGCACAGCGACGTACTTTTTTGAGTACCTCAGCGAGCTGTGCATTCATGGCTTCGCGCCCTTCTGTCAGGTAGTGAGCAATACCCAGTTGAGTGGCTGCCTCACCATCGACACGCTCACCTAAAAGTGCCAAGCGGCGCGCTTGAGTCAAGCCAATACGGGCAACGACAAAAGGTGCGATTTGCGCAGGGATAATGCCCAAACCGGTTTCCGGCATGGACAACATGGCGTTCTTGTCCGCAATGGCGACATCAGAAATACAGGCAAGACCAAAACCGCCACCCAACACGGCGCCTTCTAGCAATGTGATAACCACCTGTGGCGCGCTGTTCACCTGCGTGATCATGTGACCAAAGCTGCGGTTAAAATTCCACGCCGCTTGTTCGGGTGAAACATCGGCTTCACCGTCATTCATGCCGGAGATATCGCCACCAGCGCAGAAGGTGCCTTCGGCGCCTTGCAATACCACCGCTCGCACGCTGCGATCATCGTAAATGGAATCAAACACGGCCATCATTTCTTTAACCAACGCCGAGTTCATGGCGTTGCGTTTTTGAGGCCGATTCAACGTAATGGTAAGCACACCTTCGGCCAAGTCCAGCAGTAGCTCTTTACATTCTGGCAACATAGAAATCTCCTTATAATCGAGAAATACCAAAGGTATTGGTGTTAACACTGCGCTCATCACCTTCGCGACAAACGCTCAAGGCAAAAGCGACAACCGCGCGGGTATCAGCGGGATCAATAATGCCGTCGTCCCACACTCTGGCGGTATTGGCCAAGGCGTTGGATTTTGCCTCCATGGTATCGACGGTGTCTTTTTCCATTGCATCAACCATACCGCGCATTTCATCGTTCATTTCTGCACCCGAACGCGCGATTTTGGCTTCTGCCACTTGGCGCAACACACTGCCGGCTTGAGCGGGCCCCATAACCGACACTACACTGCGAGGCCAGGCAAATAGAAAGCGTGGATCCATACCGCGACCGGCCATGGCGTAGTTACCCGCGCCGTAGGAACCACTCACGATCATGGTAATTTTGGGAACCGTGCAATTGGTTACCGCCTGAATAAACTTGGCACCGTGTTTAATAATGCCCGCCTGCTCTGGCTCGGTACC
>PAOL01000050.1 GCA_002708475.1 Oleispira sp.
CGATCAACACCAATAATTAACGCAATACCTTCAACAGGCAAACCAACTTGCTGCAATACCATTGCTAAGGTGACTAAGCCTACCCCAGGAACGCCAGCGGTTCCAACTGAAGCTAACGTTGCTGTTGCAATAACCAATAAATAATCTGTCAAACCAAGATCTAATCCAAATGCTTGAGCGATAAAGACCGTAGCTACACCCTGCATAATTGCAGTGCCATCCATNTTAATCGTCGCTCCTAATGGAACAGTAAACGAAGCAATACGATTATCTACGCCCAAGCGCTGCTCTACCGCTCGTAAAGTCACTGGGATAGTCGCAGAGCTGGATGCTGTACTAAAAGCGAATAACTGAGTGTTGCGCATTTTACGCAAAAACATAATGGGGTTTAACCGTGCAAAGGTTTGCAGTAATAACGGNTAGATANCCACGCCATGAATGAAAAGTACAAGTAGTACCGTCACCATGTAAAGCGCAAGGTCTCCAATAACCCCTAAACCTTGCTTAGCGAACAAGGTAAACAATAAGCAAAAGACACCGTAAGGCGCTAGCTTCATCAATAATGTCACCAAGGTCATCATGATGTCGTTCCAGTCATTAAAATGTTTCGCTAAGCGTTCACCCGGAGCTCCACTACGGCTGATGGCAAGACCGATTAAGATAGCAAAGACAATGACTTGTAACATATTACCTTCTGCCATGGCTTTGACAGGGTTATTAGGAAATATATTGATAAATACTTGGCTTAGAGGCTGAGCAGCTGGAGCAGTGAAATCAGCGGCAGTCGTCATTTCAATACCGACACCGGGTTGCAGTAATTCGGCAAACAATATTGCAATGGAAATCGCGATGGCCGTCGTCATTAAATAAAGGCCTATTGCTTTAAAACTTAAGCGACCTAATGAACTTTGCCCTTGTAGCTGGCAAGTACCGCAAACTAATGAAATAAATACGAGAGGAACAACNAGNACTTTCAAACTGGCAACAAATATCTTGCCGCCAACGTAGAACANACCACCCGCAAGACCGTCACTTAATGTGACTGAGATCCAGTTTGGAAGCTCGGGCCATAGTAACAACTGCTGACTCGCACTACCTAACAAGATAGCAGCCGCCATCGACAATAAAATTCGTTGTGTTAGGTTCATTTCGCTATCCTTATCTTGAATCCAGCAGTTGTTATACAGCGCTAAAAAGTAGAGTTACTTTTTCTTTTTAGGCTTTGGTTTTACGTGCTTAACAATCGTCTGAAACCACATAACTAAAGAAAGATCGCCATCAATCTTGATGTCTTTTTCTTGAATGCCTTTCATAAATGCATTTTTGTCTTTCGCTGTCATTATGTACAAACCGGTTTCAGCATCCTTAAAAGAAATACTGAATGCAGGGTCTTTTGCTGCGCCACCTTTTGATTTAATGCGATCATCTTTAACAATATAATGACGAGCTGCTTTGCCATCTTGCGTTTGTATTTGAAAAGAGAAATCTTTTCCTACTAACTGCTTTTGAAAATCGGGATTGTTCTTGCTTGCTTTTTTCATCATTAGGCCAAGAGCCCAAAGCAACATACGGAATTTCATGAATGTTCTACCTTAGTTTTAATGTAATACACATAATAATCGGCAAGCATGTGAATTCAGCTTGCTTACTTTTTCACAAATATCGCACTTTCTGCCAATTCAGGCATTAATTGCAATAATCCTTCTCTACCTAAGCGCTGCATATGGCGTTTATTNCGCTCAGGTATCGCTTCCGGCTTGGTAACCGTCTTTAATGCTTCGCTTATATGATTTTCACGAATGAAATGAATCATAGGAAAGGGGGAGCGATTTGAATAATTTGTCATAGACGTAGCGTCTTCGCCTTCAAACTCATAATGAGGATGAAAACTGGCTAACTGGATATCGCCTTCAAGACCGGCTTGCTCTAATAGGTCTTCACATAAAAACAACCAATCAAGATAATCATCAAAATCGGCCAGTGCCTGCGGCACTATAAATAACGCGGTTGGTAAATCTTCATCATCCGCTAGCTGCATTTCGTTTAATAACGATAAAAATGCACGAGTAATTTGTTCTAGATTTTGGCTTTTACATTCTTCGATATGGAGTTTATCCATTATCGGGTGGGCGAAAGGACAAAGTCCTTCCCCCACCACCAGCCTTTCTACCCATAGTCGGGTTAAGGCTTTATTCGACAGTGCTTCTGTAGCAACTGCATCTGGCACTAAAGAATCACTCACAATTATTGAACTTTATCCTTCAAACCTTTGCCAGGCTTAAACGCAGCAGTATTACTTGCAGGAATAATTAACTCAGCACCTGTTTGAGGGTTTTTACCCTTACGCTCAGCGCGAGAGCGACGGCTAAAAGTACCGAAACCAATTAGGCTCACTGTATCGTCTTCGCTCAGTGTTTTTGCGATCTGATCAGTAATAACCGTAATTACTTCATTTGATTTTTCTTTAGTTAGGCCAGTTGCTTCTGCAATCGCAGCCGCTAATTCAGGTTTACGCATGNCTTATTCCTTGATTTTTTGTTTTTCTTTATAAGCTATTTCAGGATAGCTGGAAGCTCTTTGTTAAGCGCTAATTTATCAGCAACACAAGCTCCTGTGAGAGCATACCCTAATAATGCGCCCGCATCATCACGACATAATGCTTTTACATCAGAACCATTACTTTCAACAGTCCACGTCCCTTCAGTCGCAGGAGGAGAAACAACAACAGGTACCACAGGNGTTTTAACAGCCACNGGCATTACACCATAGCTAACNTCNGTGNTCTGACCTGCTAAAGTTTTGGCTAACGCTCGTGCACCTGCCATTAAAGGCATNACGTACAGTAAGACTTTACCGTCTACCTCTGCACAATCACCCAATGCATAGATATCTTTTTCGCTGGTTTGTAGCGTACGGTCAACGCAGATACCTTGATTNACTTGTAGACCGGCTTTAACTGCNAAGTCTAAACGAGGGCGGAGACCAATAGCGGAAACGATAATGTCAGTTTCAATTTGCTCACCATTTGATAAATCTGCAACCAAGCCACTGTCTGTTTGGTGTACTCGNGTAATTAATGGCCCCAAATGAAACTTAACTCCCAAGCCTTCAAGCCCTTTCTGAACGGCACTTGCAGCCTGTTCGGGCAGCAAACCTGNCATAAGCTGACTACTTGGAGCTACCACTTCAACTTCATATTCCCCATTGCTTAAATCGTTAGCGTACTCACTACCAATCAAGCCGGCTCCCATGATTAATACTCGTTTCTTACCTTCTAACTCAGCACGAAAGTTCGCATAATNTTGAAGATCGTTAATCGCAAAGATGTGTTCACTAGCATCCCCTTCGAGGCGAGCTGCTACAGGCTCAGCGCCCCATGCTAATACCAGTTTGCTATATTCTATCGGTTCTGCACCAATAAAGACTTTATGCGCCTCTGCATCAATAGCCGTTACACGCGTATTCGTTCGAATAGTAACGTTTAACTGCTCTGCCATTTTACCCGCATCTGCCATTGCCAAATCACAGGCTGTTTTACCTTTGGTAAAGCCAGTAGATAACATAGGTTTAGAGTAATTACGGCCATCATCAGCGGTAACCATCAATACAGGAGTTTGAGCATCTTGTTTGCGGAATTCTTTAACGAGGTTATAACCCGCCAAACCGGTCCCGATAACAATGACTGGTGCAATAGCTTGCGACATAAATAATTATCTTTTTTTAGGTGGAATGTTGTACTAAAAATATACTAGATAGTTGAATTAAATCTCAACCATTTCAAAATCGTCTTTACCTACGCCACAATCTGGACAGATAAAATCATCAGGCACGTCAGCCCAAGCTGTTCCAGGTGCTAGGCCTTCNTCNGGGCAACCAGCTTCTTCGTCGTATACCCAACCACAAACTACGCATTCCCACTTCTTCATGAGCGCCACTCCTTTCTAATTATATAATCACGTTTTATTCAAGCGTAACCTACTGTTCATCGGCTAAAAAATCAATACAAATGATTAGGCATCTTGCCTTTAGGTCAATTTTCATCCATGCTCCGCGCCATGAAATATCAGTCCATAATTAGCCGCCATCTCTCTCAGTCTTTCCCGTCATGGTCTGCGAGAAACCAGCGCCAATACTTTACTGTGCCAGCTATATGGCGAACCACCCTGTTTAATTCAGGTTCGTTAACGGCGCAATTAATCGCTATTAGTAACGGTGACTTTAGTGTTGAAGTTCTGTGGCAAGGTTGGCGAAAGCTAAGTCAGCAGGAATCTTTATCTCTAGGCTACCCAAAGAATCAGAATGTTGCCTGGTGTCGGGATGTCGCACTCAAAGTTAAAGGTGAGGCTTGGGTATATGCTCGGACTTGCGTGCCAAAAGAAACATTGACGGGCAATGAGTGCCAACTAAAGAACTTAGGCAATAAGCCATTAGGTGCTTATTTGTTTCAGCACCCTCAAATGCACCGCGGAAAAATGAGCGCTTATCGAGTAGCTAATAATAAACTCTCTTTATCTTGGGCTCGGCGTTCGGTATTTTATCTAAAGAATAAGCCAATATTAGTGACAGAAGCATTTACACAACCAATGCCAACTAAATAACTATTTAGTAACATACTATCTTTCACATAGAAGCCATAAAAGACACCCCATGACAGCAAACCATAACTTTCTACAGCAGCCTGCCATTGTTGAACTTTGGGCGAAGATAAAGCCTTTCTGGCAATTGATGCGTCTCGATAAGCCTGTCGGTATCTATTTATTGCTGTGGCCGACACTCTGGGCTTTATGGATTGCAGCAGAAGGCATTCCTGATTTTTCAATTTTGGTTATTTTTATTTTAGGCGTAATTTTTATGCGTTCTGCTGGCTGCGTCATTAATGATTATGCCGACCGCCATGTCGACGGCCATGTCTCGCGTACTGTAGCGAGACCGCTGATAACGGGATCTGTCACCAGCAAGCAAGCACTTATATTATTCGCTGTTTTATTAGTTTCATCATTTGTACTGGTTTTATTCACCAACAGACTGACCATTCAGCTGTCGTTCGCAGGAGCTGCGTTAGCTGCAATCTATCCTTTCATGAAACGTCACACTCATTTACCTCAAGTTTTCCTCGGCGCGGCCTTCTCATGGGCAATTCCGATGGCTTTTGCGGCACAAGCTGATGCGTTACCTAAATTCATCTGGCTAATTTATATTGCAAACCTAAGCTGGACGGTTGCTTACGATACGATGTATGCCATGGTTGATCGCGATGACGATTTNAAAATAGGCGTAAAATCAACGGCCATTTTATTCGCAGATGCCGATAAAGTGATGATTGGTATTTTACAAATCATTGCTATTTTCTGCCTGTTTCTTCTNGGCTCTGAATTAGCCTTAAATGCCTTTTACTACGCAGGTTTAGTCGTTGCTTCTGGACTAATGGTTTATCAACAATGGCTTATTCGCTCTAGAGATAAAGCTGGCTGCTTTGCAGGCTTTATTAATAGCCACTGGGTTGGTGTTGCGGTGCTAACGGGCTTAGTGTTGGCTTATTTTTAAGTAATGCGCATACCAATTAATTTTAAAACTGTCACATCGCTGTAACAAAGCTAGGTTGTAATAAAACCTTAATTTATGACAACTATGTGATATTCAGCCTATGACTACTGGCAAAACAATTTTAATCGTTGACGATGAATCGGCTATCCGTGAAATGATTGCCGTTGCTTTAGAAATGGCTGGCTATAACTACATAGAAGCTAGCAACTGCAAAGATGCTCATGAAAGCATTATTGATACTAAGCCTGACATGATCCTACTCGACTGGATGCTGCCCGGCACTAGCGGTCTAGAATTTACCCGCCGTTTAAAGCGTGATGATCTCACCAAAGAAATCCCAATTATCCTGCTTACTGCTAAAGGCGAAGAGGATAATAAAATACAAGGATTAGACTCTGGGGCAGATGATTACATTACCAAACCTTTTTCTCCTCGAGAGTTGGTTTCCCGATTAAAAGCCGTGCTACGCAGAGCAACACCTCTAGGTATTGAGGAAGCTATTGAGATTGAAGGCTTATTACTTGATCCAACTTGCCATCGAGTAACCGCTAATCAAGCTTCTGTTGATATAGGCCCTACTGAGTATCGCTTGCTGCAGTTTTTCATGACCCACCAAGAACGTGCATATTCTAGGACTCAGCTGTTAGATCAAGTTTGGGGTGGTAATGTTTATGTAGAGGAGAGAACTGTCGACGTTCATATTCGTCGTCTGAGAAAAGCTCTAGGCAGCGCTCACGAACATTTGATTCAAACCGTTCGTGGCACAGGCTACCGCTTTTCAACCAGAACGTCTTAGTCGGCTAAATATCTTCACCTGCTAAGCATCTTTATAGACTAAATAAAGTGCTTTAGCGGACTTTAGCAATGAAGCGCGACAAGGTATCAAGCTTTTGAGGGTCATCATCGACATAACGAATGACTATTTTGATCGTTTGCGCATCGGCTACACTTTCTACTGCTTGTAACATACGGATATAGCAATTAATACGAGCAACCTGCCCTGCATCTTGATCAACAATATCTAATACTGCCTGCTCTAATAGCTGTGGAATCGCACCCTCGCGCTTAAAAACACCTGACATCTCCTGAAGATTAATATCTTTAATCACACACTTAGCACTTCCTCCAGAACCAAAGCGTAACTCAGCAATTCCTTTCGCCTTCGCCTTACTAGAAGCAGGGCCCTTTTCTACCGCTTTTGGTGTTGCCACAGAAGATCCACCCATTAAAGCATTCATACCAGTATCCTGAGTAGCNGTCTTGGGGGCAGGTTTTTGGGGAGTATTAGTGGAAGCCCCACCCATTAAAGCACTCATGCCAGCATCCTGAGCCGGCGCCGGTTGTTGTGTCGCATTCTGTTCAGAAAGGCCATGGAATTTGGCCAACAGCTTATTCACTTTGCCAAGAAAGTTATCTCGCGTAAACGGCTTGCCAATGTAATCACTCACGCCAGCAGTAACGGCTTTAATTACATGATCGCGCTCCCCACGACTAGTAATCATCATAAAGGGAGTTTTGGCATAGCGCTCCTCAGAGCGCATCCANGTAATCAGTTCTAGCCCAGACATTTCAGGCATTTCCCAATCACACAACACCAGATCGATGGGGTTTCCTTTAAGGATCGACTGAGCCTTCCTACCATCAACAGCTTCATGGATTTTGAAACTAGGATAGCTGTCACGCATGGCTTTTTTAATTAAGTCACGAATGAATGCTGCATCATCGACCACTAAAACATTAAGCGCCTTCATTACTTGCACCTTAAATTTATACTCATTTTAATATGAGCATAGTTCAAAGTGACTACTTCGCAGGCTCGAAATTCCCTTTAATTTGCTCACTCCAATAAAGAGTCGCACCACACACTGCGGCTGGCATAACAAACAAGTTCAAAACAGGAATCATAAAACAGAACGCGACAATTACCCCAAAACCCAAATTCGTTAGCGGCTGTAATTTCAAGGCTTGATGCAAATCTGCAAAGCTGTGTCCGTTATTATCTAAGGCATAATCCAAAAACTGTAATGCCAACACCCAAGCTCCGAATACAAACCATAAAACGGGGCTAATAACATTAATCACAGGAATAAAACTAATAATAAGAAGAGCAATGTATCGTGGAATGAAATAACCCAGTTTTTTCAATTCCCGTAACAGGGTTCGAATAACTAACTGCGTCACGGATTCATCCGGAATTTTCGCACCATAAACTTGAGTCTCTACCGCTTCACTTAACAGCCCATTAAAAGGACTTGCGATCAAGTTCAACACTGCACTAAAAAAATAGAGAGTAATCGAAATAAGCGTCAACGCAGATACGGGTAAAATCAGCCAATANAACCAAGATAAAAAGCTGGGTAACCAATCCACCAACCCCTCAATTTTTTCTACTAAATACCCACCACCAAAATAAATCAACGCTGACATAAGGATCGCATTGATTAGAATGGGAAAAGCGACATAACGCTTTAAACCTTTATTTGATAATAATGAAAACCCTCGGCCAAAGTATCGAAAGCCCAGTAACGGATTGCCACGCATATAAATTTCCTTTTTTTTGCTCTAATCGCTAAAATCGCGCTCATTTATACAATACCTGCCGCAATGAAGGCTAGCTAAAAGGCTAATTCCATGACCCCCGAACGCTTTGCTCGTATCAAAGAAACCCTCAGTCGCCGCCAGCCAGATCTTGCTGTAGTCACAGATGAAGTCCATAAAGCCCACAATCTATCGGCTATCATTCGAACTTGTGACGCGTTTGCCGTACCAAAAGTTCACGCGATTTGGCCTTATGATAATTACCGAACTTTTCGCGGAAAAGCAAAGGGCAGCCAAAACTGGGTAGATGTTGATACTTATCGCACCACCGAGGATGCCATCAGCCAACTACAAAGTAAGGGATTTAAAGTCTGCGTCGCAAATTTCAGTGAACGTGCTATCGATTTCCGTTCTTACGATTTTACTCAACCCACCGCAATTATGATGGGTAATGAATTAACTGGGGTTACTGATGTCGCCGCAGAAATGGCTGACGAACACTTAACCATTCCTATGCTGGGCATGGTGCAATCTTTTAATGTATCGGTAGCCGCTGCTTTATTATTAAGTGAAGCTGAGCGCCAACGTTCGTTGAAAGGTATGTTTGATAAGCGCCGTATCTCAGACGCAGATTATGAGCGCCAGTTATTCGAATGGAGCCATCCTTTCTATACGCGTATCTGCAAAGAGCTAGGCTGGGAATATCCAGAGATGGACGAAGAAGGCGAACTTGCTGATCCTCAAGGATTTGGAGCCAAAGTGAATGCCTCAGGCAAAAAGCTCAGATAGCCACCAACTGCAAGCGCATGGTCTGTGGATCTAATTGCGCTTGCACACACTCACAATGACGATAGAAAATATCCTGACTTAAATAAAGCTTCACCTGCTGACAATATTCCGCACTGCAACCAAAGCCTAGAATCACCCGCTTAACGGCCTTGGTCGGCACCTTGTACATGGCCCTGTTTGCTCCGTTCACTTCAATTTGGCGATCCGCTGCATCCAATTTACGCAAAAGTCGCCATTCCAGTTCGTCAGCCTCATCCTCGCGCGGCCGATGAAATAAATAATATAAATCATCCAATGGCTGCCAATGCTGAACTCTCTTAATTTTAGATAAGTGTTGAGCATGTTGATTATAGGAGTCGGTTTTAAAGCCGCTTTTTGAAAGATCGAATTCAAGCACCATACCTTTTCCAGAAGCACCAAATTGCTGCCATAAATAAGTCGGCTGCCACGTGGAAAAAAGACTAAATACACGCCAGTCAGCAACCGACTCATATGCAAAAGGCTGCAAAACTTGCTGATGTTTCTCTACAACCAATGACTGCTCAATTTCTTCTCGTTTAGTTAATGATTGCTGCTCGAAATATTCGAAACTGATCATAGCTCGCAAATTATCAGGTAACTCTTGATACTTCTGCTGTAAATGCTGACGGAAGTCTTCCGCAGCAAGCTTAGGCGTAGCCTGATGTTGATAGACAGTTTGAGGCTGCAACCAAGGATCTATAAGTTGAGCCGGATCGAGAAAAGGCAGGTAGCCTCTTTTGAGGAAAATGAATCCTTCGGCTCCCAAAAAACAATACAGTGTATTCACTCAATAGAGCCTTAGATACGTGACTTTACCTAAGTATGGCCGATTTTAACCAAATGGTTAGTTTTTCATTGTGAGAAATAACCCTGGGCACGTGTGCGACATATCTCACACGAAGAGTAAGACTATGTCAGTAGTATATACGCGTCATCTACTAAAAACAGCGAAGATAACACCTAAGCTATTGATTTATATGGATATTATATAATTACAAAAATAGGTTTGATTTTTTCAGGTGAAAATTAGGGTTTTCACTTTTTTACATTCTGCTAACTTTAATGCACAAGGACGGCAGCGTTACAGGATGTAACGGTTAAGGATAACACTATTGCCACGGACTGCTTCAAGGAAGATTGTTAGCCATTGGATGGCTGCTAGGGTGCTGAGACGGGAAGAACAGGATGTTCTCCCGTCTTATTTTCTAAAGGATTAGAAAAATGTACTGCTTCCTCTTTTTACCTTTAAAGCCTACTGTTTCGATTTCTGAAAATTCTCCGCAAGCACGCCAATAAAAACAAAGCTCAGCACTATACTCACCACATACATAACCGCACTTTGCTTTATTAAATATACAGCGACAATCGGTGTAAGCCATATAGTTAATGCGCCGTATCCAAATGTGCATAAGCCTATAAAAGCAGCAACTCTTACCCAAATAATCTGCTTACGAACAAGCCGCCTCAGAGTGTTATTTATAAAACCACCAAAGATCACGAGCAATGTTGCAATCATTGCTGTGGCGATTTCACGGTTATAAGGCCTCATCCATTCTGCCAGCCAAATAATAGGCTGTTGCCACACTGTCGTCTCTGTCATAAAAATTACCCTAACACCTCAATTGTTCCACAAAGCTGTCTAATTATTCATCAGTTTAGAGTAGCGTTCCATTCCAGTATTTTCCATTACATAGGGTTACCAATTGTTAACCAATGCAGCTGGTTAAAAAACAGACTTGTGCCACTCTATAAAAAGTAAGTAATTTTAGGAGGTGTGCATGAANCAAGTTCCTACTAGGCTCGGGCAAATATTATTGGCCCAACAAACTATTACAGAAAAGCAGTTAGCAAGCGCTTTAGACTATCAAGCCCTTCATGGAGAACCCATAGGGCATTGTTTAATCGCACTTGGATATATCGAGCAAAAGGTTTTAAACAGAGCGTTGCGACGCCAGTCTTGGTTAAAGCCCTGCGCTGCATGCTTAACCTGCCTTTGCGCTCCTTTCACCTTCTCGTCCTGCTACGCAGATGAAAGCGGAGAAGAGCATCTAAATGCTTATTGGATTGAGCAACAAGATTCTTCTTATGGTAACTGGTCAGAATCCTCAGCTCTTAGCAATAATACGCTTGCGGGTATTGATATAATTAAATTAGCGGCAGAAGCCGCTTGGGGTATGTATCAAGGCGAACCACAAGCGGGTGAGTGGCAATATAGCTTGAGTAAACAGAGTTCAGGATATTCGGTATCAATGCAGGTGCATTTTTAATACGGTTAATGCTTAAGTACTATTTTTATCAAAAGTAATAAAACTTAAGCAATATCAATAAATGGCATCTAGTAAAGTCTTAGTATGTAATGATGATGTAAGCTAAAACTGTTTTACTCTTACATATAGAATTTTATACTTGGAGCCACTTACATGCCGATGAAATCAGCAATAAAATCATTCAGTTCCATCGCTGCTCTAGCATTAATTGCGGGTGGGAGCTGGTATGGCTGGCAAATGTTGCAGTCAGATAGCCTTTCAAAAAGCTTATCTAACAGCGTTGCGTACGGTAACGGTCGAATTGAAGCAACAGAATATGATATAGCAACAAAACTTCCCGGTCGCTTAGTAGATGTATTCGTTCAAGAAGGCGATATGGTTGCAGCTAATCAGTCCTTAGCGGTGATTGACACTGACGACCTTAACGCTCAATTACGTGAAGCGAATGCGGGATTACGCGAAGCTAATTTATCTCGTGAATATGCAGTTGCCATTGTTGAGCAACACCAAAGTGAGCTGGCCTTTGCGAAAACTGAACTAGAGCGATCTTTGCAGTTAGAAAAAAGTGGCAATATCCCTAAAGAAAAAGTGGATCAACAGCGTACCGTTCTCGCATCAGCAACAGCCGCCTTAAAAGCCGCTAACGTTAATGTTGTATTATCTGACGCAGGAATAGAAGCCGCTCAAGCGCGTATTCAGCGACTTCAACATAATATTGACGACAGTACCCTCAAGGCTCCAATCGATGGTCGTGTTTTATATCGACTTACTGAGCCTGGAGAAGTATTAGGCAGCGGTGGTAAGGTCTTAACCGTACTCGATCTCACCGATGTTTATATGAGTATTTACCTGCCAACCTCTGAAGCAGGGAGAGTCACCATTGGCTCCGAAGCACGAATTATTCTTGATGCGATTCCGCAATATACTCTGCCCGCTAAAGTCACGTTTGTATCAGCGCAGGCTCAATTCACCCCAAAATCAGTAGAAACACGAAACGAGCGTGACAAGCTTATGTTTCGCATCAAAGTAAAAATTGATTCAACGCTCCTTAAAGATCATGTCGAGCAAGTAAAAACCGGCGTTCCTGGGCTTGCCTATGTTTTATTAAACCCTCAGGCAGAATGGCCAGAGCAACTGCAGGTAAGAGTGCCTGAATAATGACTGACGCGGCAGAGCTGAAGAGTATTGTAGAACTTAACAAAGTAAGCCATCGATATGGTGATATCTTTGCCCTCGAAGATATCAATTTAGCATTACCTGCCGGAAGTATGGTGGGCTTGATCGGCCCTGACGGCGTTGGGAAATCCAGTTTATTGGCGCTAATTGCAGGTGCACGGACAATTCAAGCGGGTGACGTTAAAGTGCTGGGTGGTGACATGCACAACAGCCGCTTTCGTAACTCAATTTCTCCGCGCATTGCCTACATGCCTCAAGGGTTAGGCAAAAACTTATATCCTACTTTATCTGTTTTTGAGAATATCGACTTCTTCGGCCGTCTTTTCGGCCAAAAACGAGAAGAACGTGAACATCGTATTCAAGACCTACTAAAAAGCACGGGACTCGAAGCCTTTGCTCATCGCCCAGCAGAAAAGCTGTCGGGCGGCATGAAGCAAAAGCTGGGTTTATGTTGCGCGTTAATTCATGACCCAGAATTATTAATTTTGGATGAGCCAACTACCGGAGTTGATCCACTTTCTCGTCGTCAATTTTGGCAACTAATTGATCGCATTCGTAGCCGCGAAAAAAACATGAGCGTTCTTGTGGCTACCGCTTATATGGAAGAAGCTGATGAATTTGACTGGCTGGTCGCCATGGATGATGGCAAAGTTATTGGCACAGGCAGCCCAAGTGAACTCAAAAAGGAAACAGGGGAAACCAGTCTGGACGAAGCGTTCATTTCCCTTCTTCCTGAAGAAAAGCGGCACGATCATCAAGCATTGGTTGTACCGCNACGACAGCGCANTGAAAGCACAGAGCTCGCAATTACCGCTTCAGGNCTGACCAAACGTTTTGGCGATTTCACCGCTGTTGATAACGTCNGCTTAGATATTGAACAAGGTGAAATTTTTGGCTTTTTAGGCTCCAATGGTTGTGGCAAAACCACTACAATGAAAATGCTAACCGGTTTACAGCCTGCAAGCAGCGGCGAAGCAAAGCTATTCGGCCAAAGAGTAGATGCTAAAAACATAGAATCCCGCAAGCGCGTTGGCTTTATGTCACAAGCCTTTTCACTCTATAGCGAGCTTACGGTACAGCAAAATTTAACATTGCATGCCCGTTTATTCCATTTACCCACAGAACAAATAGAACACCGGACCGAAGAGTTAATCGTACGCTTTAATTTAGAAGAATATCGCAACGATTTTCCGGCCGATTTACCACTGGGTATTCGTCAGCGCTTATCTCTCGCAGTTGCTGTAGTGCATAGCCCCGAAATACTGATCCTTGATGAACCCACGTCTGGGGTAGACCCTGTCGCTCGAGATGATTTCTGGAAGTTATTAATAGA
>PAOL01000051.1 GCA_002708475.1 Oleispira sp.
TTAATGGTTAAACGATTTGCTTTGGCAAATCTTAAACTCTTAACCGTCTATTGATGCCTCTTATACGCAAATAACATTTTAATCATAGGCATGCGCGTTTGCACGGAAGCAGGATTTCACAATGAAGGCCTCTTTCACGCAGCAACTATTTGATTTTACTTGGTAATTTACGAAATCCATTTCCAAGCTCCATTTTTCTTTCCAGAAATACGCGCATGCGCGTTTGCCTAAATAACGAGGGTCTCGTTATGTCAGATTCTGTTTTTATAATGTACTGATTTTGCACGAGTTTTTTAAATACTGCCAGTGCAAACAGGCAATATTAAAAATTATTTCGTGCAAACGCGCATGAATTGTCTACTCTTTTAAATATCAACTGTATATACATACAGCTTATTAAAATGCAGTTAAAATACATCTATGGAGGCCTGATTATGAAATTACGCAGCCCTTTCATGCAGCAACTTCAACAAAACATGCGTATGTGCGGTTATAGCATGCGCACAGAGAAAACATATCTTTATTGGATAAGAGACTACATTCGCTTCCATAATCGCCAACACCCTACAAACCTAAGCTCAGAGCATGTCGTTCAATTCTTATCCTATTTAGCCAATAGCCGAGATGTTGCGATCAATACTCAAAAAACAGCATTGAATGCCCTCGCTTTCTTATACAACCAATTCCTAAATCAACCCTTGGGTGATATAGGGTTTAATTATGCAAAGAGACAACGCAAGATCCCTATCGTAATATCCACTCATGAAGTTCAGGCCATACTAAAGCAGTTGTCTCAGCGTGATCGTATTATCTTTTCATTACTATACGGTTCAGGTTTACGCATAACAGAGTGTTTACGCTTACGCATCAAAGATATAGAGTTTGATCACTCGAGTATCATTGTTCATGACGGAAAAGGCGGGAAGGATAGGAAGACAATTCTTAGCCCTTTATTGCACAACTCTTTAAAAGAGTTGATTCAAGATGCCACCCAATTACAAGCTCAAGATAATCAGAGAGGTATTGGCCCTTCCCTACCTCACATGCTTGGTAAGAAATTTCCCAATGCGTATCGCCAACCTGCTTGGATGTTTATTTTCCCCTCGACCACTATTTGTCAGCACCCGGTCACAGGCAAAGTATGCCGTCATCACCTGCACGATTCAGTACCAAGGAAAGCATTAAAGAAAGCCGTCGCAGGAGCAGGGTTGAACACTAAAAAAATTAACTGCCACACTTTTCGTCATAGCTTCGCGACTGAATTATTACGCGCCGGTCGTGATATACGTACAGTACAAGAGCTTTTAGGTCACAGCGATGTATCCACAACACAAATTTACACTCACGTCTTAGGTCAGCACTTCGCAGGTACGAATAGTCCGCTTGATAACTTAGTTTTATAGTTGGTAAATGTAACCTAATAAAAAGGCTGCGGCTCTGGGCGTAGTTGAATGCCGAACTTGTTCATAACATCAGCTTGAACAGCTTGTTGAATACTCAATAAATCTTGCTGACTTGCGCCAGGCTTTAGCGTTAATACTAACGCTTGTTGGTCATGCATTTTTGCTAAGCCCAACGACTTTCCTTTCCAACCACATTGGTCAATTAGCCAACCTGCTGCAACCTTTACAAGCTTTCCAGTACTATTGGCAACGGGATACACAGGCATTGTTGGGAACTGTTTTAACAGTTCATCAACTTGAGGTTTTTCAATAATTGGATTAGTAAAAAACGATCCAGCATTGGGAATTATTTGCGGATCAGGCAGTTTGCTATTACGTACGTTTATTACCCAATCGGCAACCTGCTGTGCAGACAATGATTTAGCGTTCTCATTAGCATCAACATTAGTCGTCGATAAAAATTGCTCAGCCATTTGTTTTAGTGGCGCATAAGATGTTTGCGGCCTAAACACTTTTGATAATTTAAAAATCACCTGAGTAATTAAAAAATCATTTTTAAATTGTTTCTTAAAAATAGAGTCACGATATGAAAAGTCACATTGCTCGCGTGAAAAAGACATCCACTGCCCTGTCGAGATTTGAATACCTCGAACTTCTTCAATAGCCTGACAGACTTCTACACCATAAGCGCCGATATTTTGAACCGGAGAAGCACCAACAGTGCCCGGTATTAAAGCAAGATTCTCTAATCCATAAGCACAAAACTTAATCGATTTTAAAACCCAGTCATGCCAAGTTAAGCCTGCATCAACGGCATAAATAACCGAATCATCATTTTCTGATAATTTAACGACATCAGTCATGGCACTTTGAATGACTAATCCCTTTACCTCAGGTTGCACAATCATATTACTGCCGCCGCCCAAGATCTTTATGTTCAACTTTTCTTTATTAGCATAAGCCAGTAAATTTAATAATTCTGATATAGATTTATAGCGGCAGAAATATTCAGCCTTACTCGGTAAAGCAAGCGTATTGTGTTTTGAGAGATCAAAATCCGGAATTGGATTTACTGATGTGTGAGTATTTGATTGATGCTGCATCATTCTTTCAGCTTTTTGTTCGACTTAATGTCTAGAATCAGTTGATCGCAGGCTTCTTCAATCATATCTAAAACTGCTTCAAAGCCTTTATCACCGCCATAGTATGGATCAGGCACTTCGGTTAAACCCTTCGCTTTTAAAGTAGGTGTTGAATATGCTTCAAGAAACAATTCTGGTTTTGACTTAACTTCAGCAACAGGAACCATTTGCAGCAAAGCTTCTAAGTTTTCTAAATTTTCATTATCCATTGCAAGTACATAATCAAACTCGATGAAGTCTTCTGCAACCGCCTGACGCGCACGCAAGTGGGATAAATCATAATCTCGCTTTCTAGCTGTTTCTTGAGAACGTATATCAGGTTGTTTGCCAATATGCCAAGCAGCCGTGCCAGCACTATCAACTTCAACACTATTCGATAAACCTGCCATCGCTAATTTACGCTCCATAACTCCGTGTGCGGTTGGCGATCGGCAAATATTTCCCAAGCAAACAAATAGAACTTTAATCATTAGCTCTGTGCTTTTTCTAGCTTTTCTTCTTCACTCATTTGACGTGCTTCTTGTTCAAGCATTACAGGAACACCATCACGTATAGGAAATGCCAAGCCATCAAACGTGCACAATAGTTCTTGAGCTTCGTTATCCAACTTTAATTTACCCTTACAGTTTGGGCATACCAACATTGCGGCTAATTGCTTATCCATTTCTAATTCCTCATCTAATATTAACTTGCGATACTAAAGATCTGTTTCAGTTAACGCCGTTAAGTCTTTTATTAATTTTGTTTCTAAACCAGCACTCAAGCTGGCATTCACTTCGAGATACCACATATTTTCGTTGGCAAATGCTGCGCATTTAACCCAATCTTTTTCTGTCATCACAACTTGCTGAGAATAGTCATCAGCAACGGCTAAATCAGAAGCCGTAAAAGCATGATGATCAGCAAACACATGCGGAGTAAATTCTACTGACAAAGAATCCAGCGTGGTAAAAAATCGTTGCGGATTACCAATACCAACAACCGCATGAAGTTTTTGCCCAGCAAAAAAATCCAATGTTTTTCGTTCGCTCGTTTTCGCATTTACCCAAGCCGACGGTATGATTTCCATACAGTTTTTCATACCATCATCGTTACAGGCACCGTTAAAAATAACAGTGTCAACGGTTTTTAAACGCCAGCCACCTTCACGCAAAGGGCCTGCGGGTAACAACCAGTTATTGCCTAATTTCCGATTTGCATCTAAAACAACAATTTCATAATCACGTGCCATTTTATAATGCTGTAAACCATCATCAGATAATATTAAATCGACATTTTTCTCTGACAATAATTTAATCGCTGCATTACGATCGGGGCCAATAACTACAGGGCAATCTAATCGATCGCGTAATAATTTTGGTTCATCACCAACAATAACTGCAGACTCACCTTGTGCCAAAGCATACGGATAATGCGGCGCATTGCTTCCGTAACCTCGACTTATAATGCCTACCTTGATTGACTGCTCATTTAGCAATTCAACCAGGCGGCACGTTAAAGGCGTTTTCCCTGTTCCACCGACATTAATATTGCCGATAACAACCACAGGAATTTTATTATTTTTACCGGCCTTAACAATGACCGTCAGCCATAAGCGACGAGCATGGCTAAGCAAAAAGAAAACGGCACTTAAGGGCAACAACCAAATGTTCCACCACTTGTTCTGATACCAGCTTTTCTCTATGCGGGCGCTTAATCGTTCAAGCATGATGTTTAAGCTGCAACATTATGTTTCATCTTCATGAAATTGAAGGTCGTGTAAATTAGCATAAGCTCCTTTTGCTTCAAGAAGCTCATTATGCGAACCACGCTCAATAATTTCGCCTTTTTCCATCACCCAAATTTGATCCGCATTTTCAATGGTGCTCAATCGATGGGCAATCACAAAGGTCGTACGCCCCTTCATCACTTCTTGCATTGCACTTTGAATGTGACGTTCAGATTCGGTATCCAATGCTGATGTGGCTTCATCTAAAATAAGTACCGGAGAGTTTTTAAGAATGGCACGGGCAATCGCAATACGCTGACGCTGTCCACCCGATAGCAGAACACCGTTATCGCCAACAACCGTATCGTAACCATCAGTCATTTGAATAATAAATTCATCGGCATGAGCAGCTTTAGAAGCAGCAATAACTTCTTCACGTGTTTTATTTTTTAGCTCGCCATAGGCAATATTTTCCAAAACCGTGCTGTTAAACAAAGTTACCTGCTGACTCACAATTGAGACATTACGGCGTAAGCTAGAAAGCGTTAAGTCTTCTATTTTATGACCATCGAGTAAAATATTGCCCTGCTGAGCTTGATAAAAGCGTGGCAATAAACTCATCAGAGTAGTTTTTCCACTTCCTGAACGCCCTACAAGCGCATAAGTTTTACCCGCTTCTGCTTTGGCATTCAGTGATTTTAATATCCAGTCTTCTGAAGTTGGATATTTAAAACTCAAGTCATTTATTTCAACACAGCCTTGAACACGATCTACTTCAATAGAACCATCATCTTTTTCAGACTTACTGTCCAATACAGTGAAGATTGATTCAGCACCCACAAGCCCTTTTTGAATGATCGAATTGATATCGGTTAGCGAACGTAAAGGCTTAGCGATTAATGATGCTGCCGTAATGAACGTCATAAATTCACCCGCGCTCATTGTTCCATTTAGAACACGTTCAAACATCATATAGATCATGACGCCTAAACCTAAAGCGATAATCTGCTGATTGAGTGGTACGTTAATCGAATTTGTAAGAGCAAACTTTAAAGCTTGTTTACGATTTTCTTGGCTGGCTTTTTCAAAACGTGTCGTTTCAAATTCTTGGCCACCAAAAGTTCTCACTTCACGATACGCTGCAATCGACTCATTCGTCACCTGAGTGACATTACCGACAGACTTTTGAATACGCTTACTGTATTTGCGAAAGAACTTACTGGCAAAAGATACAAGCAGCCCAATAATAGGAGCAAGTGCTAAGAAAATAAGGGTAAGAGTCCAGTCTAGATAGATCAAATAACCCATTAAGAAAATGACGGTTAAGCCATCTTGAATCATCGTCGTTAGCGCTTTAGTTGCCGCGCCTGTTACTTGATCAACATCAAAAATAACACGTGAAATTAATCGACCGGTTGATTCACCATCATAATAATTACTCGGTAAAATAAGCATGTGATTAAAAAGAACGGTTCGTAAAGTATGAACCACTCCACGACCAACACGGGCAATAAAGTACTTGCCTAAAAATGTTCCAAGACCACGATAAGCAAAGATCACTATTAAAGTAACAATGACAAACCAAGAATCTTCAGGAGTGGGATTTGCCAAGACTTCGGTAATTTGCCCCATCATCCAAGAAAGCGCTGGTGCAGCCGACGCGAATAATACAAACCCAAGAATTGCAACAAGGAAAGAGCCGATAAAAGGCTTTACATAAGTCAGCAAGCGCCCATAAAGTTGGCTTACTGATACTGTTTTTGACATGCTAATGTTCCGCTAAAAATCGTTTACCAACGCTACTTATTCAGCGCTGGTTTTACGAGTAGTAATACTAAGATTAACAAAGCCTGTTTGCCCAGCGGCATCCATAGCACGAACCACTGATTGATGTGGCGTATTGGCATCTGCAGTTATGGTAACCGGCAACCCTGTTTCTCCATTAGCCGCCTTGACCAATCCACGCTTAAGCGTATCTAGCTGATTATTAACCAAGGCTTTATCGTTAATCGAATAACTGCCTGAAGCCGTAATTATAATCTCTAATCGATTAGTCGCTACCGGCTGCTGCTCTGCACTCGCTTCAGGTAAATCAATACTTAAATGATTTTCCTTAGTGAAGGTCGTTGAAACCATGAAGAAAATAAGCAGCAAGAATACGACGTCAATCAAGGGAGTTAGATTAACTTCCACCATTTCTTTATTTTGACGTTTAAAATTCACAATTAAACTCCAGCAGCTTGCTTGCTCTCAGCTTTTTTATCTGGGCCGTCGGCAACTTCGCGCTCGCCATGCAGCACATCAACCAGTTTAAGTGACTCTTGTTCCATAAATACAACTATTTCATCAACACGACGCTGCAATATACGATGACTAATCAACGCAGGAATTGCGATCGATAAACCTGCTGCTGTGGTCACCAAGGCTTCTGAAATACCGCCAGCCAACATACCTGCTTGGCCCGTTCCCGCTAGCATGATTTCAGAGAAAACTTTAATCATACCAATAACCGTTCCTAACAAACCCATTAAAGGCGCAACGGCTGCAATCGTACCTAAAGCATTTAAGTAGCGTTCCATTTCATGAATTTCATGGCTGGCAACTTCTTGAATGCTTTCTTTCATGATGTCACGACCATGCTTAGAATTCATTAAGCCAGCAGCAAGTACACGACCTAAAGGAGAATTATCACGCAGCTGTTTAATACGCTCGGCATCAAGCTGGTTGTTTTTCATCCAACCCCAAACTTGACCCAATAAATTTGCAGGAGCGATTTGACTAGTTCGCAATGTCCAAAAACGTTCTCCAGCTATCGCCGCAGCCAATATTGAAGCGATGATGATAGGAATCATCATCCAGCCACCACTTTGAATAATCTCAAACACAGGAAATCTCCTAGCAACTTAAACTTATTATTTATAATGGCGCTACTTTAGCACAAGCCCTCAGGTATTCTCTATACTCAGATGCAATTGAATCCGTGGATCAAATCACAATTGCCGCCAGATTGGAGGATTTTGTAGACGCCACTCAATAACTGTTGGTTTTTCACTCAATTCAACCTCAACAGCACCCGAAGTAGCAGTATTATAAAGAGCAATCCCCAAGCGCTGAAAGCGGTCAGAAACGGTTTGATGCGGGTGTCTAAAAGGATTATTAAACCCACTTGAAATAATCGCTATTTCGGGATCAACAGCCCTAATAAATGCCTCGCTAGAACTGGTTTTACTGCCATGATGACCCACCACTAGAATATCGGATTGCAGAGATTCGCCAAATTGAGCAATTAAAGCTTTTTCAATTCTTAGTTCAGCATCTCCTGGTATTAATATTCGACGACCTGACATTTCAATCTGCACAACACAGGAAGCGTTATTATCATTTTCCCTACTCCAACTTACATCCGACACATTGAATACTCGCCATTTCACACCATTTTCTAAGCGCCAACGTGAATCAAGTCGATGACATTCTAAATGGAATGCGTTCTTAGGCTGACCCGCATAGGTGGTATCTACTTGGATTTTACGCCTTAAACCTTCTTCACCTCCCGCATGATCGTTATCCGAATGACTTATAAATAGCATATCGAGCTGATTCCCCGACATTGCCAAAATATTTTTAGCCGCAACGGCATCACCTAAACTAAATCCAGAACGGAACTGGGCACCTGTATCATAAAGCCAGTTTGTTGTTTTATTACTTTCTTCAGCAAGCTGAAGTTGAGAGTTAGCCTGACCATAAACGGCCAACCCCTGGCCTACATCCAACACTAAAAACCTATCCGAATCGGACTTTAGAGGCATAAAGAAAACTGAAACTATAATTATCAGACTCACATTTTTAAAAGGAAATCCTTTAAATAAAAGCACAAATCCAACAAAAGGAATTAAGGCGTAAATCCACAAACCACTGGGTTTATAAATAAGCCAAGCAGTTTGTTGAGATAACTGATTAAGCGATAGCAACAAGAACTCAAGCAGTGAATTAAAAAGAGCCAGCACTAGAGTATCTGGGGCAATAAATGAAATGAGTGACAAAGGTAATATAACAAACGCCAATAATGGAATGGCTAGCATGTTGAGCAGTACGGAAAATAAAGAGGCGGGCTGCTGAAAAAGCCAAAGAAGAGGCAATAGCGTGAGAAATACGATCCACTGAGGTCTATATAATAGCTCTATCTTCCCACTTATAATTGAATTTCTAAACGTACGAATAATCCCTGCATGAGCGAGTAATAAACTACCTACTGCCGCAAAAGAGAACCAAAACCCCACAAACAAACTCACTAATGGATTAATAACCAGTACCATCCACATAACCCACAACCATGAGTCAAACAAAGACCAATGATAGCGGCTGAAACTGACTAATATGGCCATCGCCAGCATCAGCCCAGACCTCTGTACGGCAACACCCATTCCAGCCATATAACTATAAAGTAAACAGGCGCCCAAAAGGATAATCGGGGTTAGACGCATAAGTACAGAATGTGAACTAGAAAACAGCAGCACTTCCAAACGAATAAATTGACGCCAAATAAGCATAACAAACAGTATCAAAAAGCTAACATGCAAGCCACTTACGATCAGCAAATGAACTGTTCCCGTCATTTGAAAATCAAGCCAAGCTTTTTTGTTCAGATAACCACTTTCACCAAACAGTAAAGCGGGCACTATTTGTCCTGCTTTACCGGGTAAAGCAGCGGCTCTTGCGATTCCCTCCTGACGAAACTCAATCAGTTTAGCTTCCAATGAACGATCAACAGACTGAACGTCATAACCCAGCAAATACCCCGACGCATCAACGCCACGACTTAGTTGCCAAGCTTCGTAATCGAATCCATAAGGGTTTATAAAACTATAAGGAGCACGTAACTTAGCTGAGAATTTTATTATTTTATGGCAGCCAACGGGGCTTTTTAGGTTCGAGTCTGTTTCAGTGTTAGAACCTCCTCTAAACCCACGCTTTGCCAAATAATGATTCACAGTAATATTCTTTAGACGTTGCAATTGCGAGTTGTCGGAGGCAACTGACAACAATTCTAAACGCAGTTTCTCAACTTCTGAACTAGGCTGCTCGCAATCAACAACCTTGGCAACCCCATTTAGAACAATAGGACTCAAAGCCTTTGGTAAGCGACTTGATAATTGATCTTCCAGCCAATATTGAGAGTATCCGAATGTCACTAAAAAGCTGGCGATCATCAAGCTGGCGACCAGCATCTTACTCGTCATCAAGTAACGAACCGACAACACTAAAGTGAAAATAAAAACAAGCAGAAGGGTTATGACAGGTAGATTTATGCCTGAATATCCGTGTATTGACAAAATTAGCGCTAAAATTGAACTAACTAAGCACTGCCTCATTGCCACCCCTGCTCATTATCGGCATAATCCAGCCCCATAATTAGCATGGCAGAAATGGCCGAAACTACAAAAGAATCGATACAATGCCAAAGAAAAAGCTTCAAAAGTTGTTTCCCACACCTGAACAAGTACGTCAGAACAAGTCACTTTCTTTTTTAGCGCCATTAATGGGTAAGCCGAATTTATGGCACATCAACCGTCGCTCGGTTGCACAAGCCTTTTTTATTGGTGTGTTTTGCGCGTTTATTCCAATGCCTTTCCAGATGGCACTGGCTGGCTTACTGGCCTTCTATTTTAACTCTAACCTACCCATTTCAGTCGGATTAGTTTGGTTAAGCAACCCTATTACTATGCCTCCACTTTTCTATGCCACTTACAGCTTTGGCGCTTACATTCTCGATATACCAGCACGAGAATTTAATAGTGATATGACCCTTGATTCATTATTAACTGAATTAAACGAAATCTGGCTGCCTCTGTATTTAGGTTCTATTCTAGCCGGCCTTATTTGTGCCTGTATTAGCTATGTAGCCATGCGAATTATTTGGCGAATGCACGTAGTGTCACAATGGGAAAAGCGCAGAGAGAAGCGTTTGGCCGATGAAGCGCTAGCGAATTCAAAAGACTGATTCGTTAAAAAGCCTAATCAGTCGATACAAAAAAGGGAGCCGAAGCTCCCTTTTTTAATGCTTGCTAATCTCATTCAGCGGATTACAACTCAACCAATGTAAGATCAGACAATTTATAATGTCTATTAGCACGCCCTGCTAGCGCTTCATCGTGAGTCACAATAACAAAAGCCATACCGATGGTTTTAGATAGCTCAAGTAAAACATCTTCGACCTGAAGCGCCGTTTGTTGGTCAAGGTTACCCGTTGGCTCATCAAGCAAAACAACTTTAGGTTTCCCTACCAGAGCACGAGCAATCGCCACGCGTTGACGCTCTCCACCTGAAAGCTCCGCGGGTTTATGTTCAGACCTGTGGCCTAGCCCAACTTCAGCTAAACACTCCAACGCCCTTTCTTTCGCCTGTTTTGGCTTATCGCCACGAATAAGCAAAGGCATCATTACATTTTCCAAGGCACTGAATTCTGGTAAAAGGTGATGAAACTGATAAACGAAACCTAAGTCTCTATTACGCAACTGAGTTCGATCAGCTTCAGCTAGCGCATGAATGCTATTACCAGCCAGAATTACTTCACCAGTATCAACTTCATCAAGGCCGCCTAAAGCATTCAGCAACGTGCTTTTACCAGAACCAGAAGCACCAATAATGGAAATTGTTTCACCTACACAAACTTGCAGATTAACATCTTTCCAAACCACTACTTCATCAGGCCCTGTGCGATAGCTTTTACTTAAGCCCTTTGCATTTAATACAACATTATCCAAAGTCACATCATTCATAACGCAAAGCCTCAGCGGGTTGGATTTTTGAAGCTCTAACAGCAGGATAGATTGTCGCCAAAAAGCTCAATACCAAAGCACTAGAGGTAATCACAGCCACATCTGTCCATAACAATTGAGATGGCAAATAACTAATAAAATACACATCGCCATTTAAGAACTGAACGCCAGAAACTTGCTCAATCCACGCAATGATATCGGAAACTGATAACGCCGCTAGAATACCCAATATCGTACCGAGAGCGACCCCGACAAAACCAATAGCCAACCCTTGAACCATAAAGATTTGCAAAATTGTTCTAGGGCTTGCTCCCATAGTTCTTAGTATCGCGATATCGGCTTGCTTATCGGTTACGACCATTACGAGCGTTGAAATAATATTAAACGCCGCCACCGCTACAATAATAAGCAGCAATAAACCAATCATGGTTTTTTCCATTTTAATCGCTTGGAATAAATTACCATGAGTTCGAGTCCAATCACTGCCTGAATAAACACCGTCTAACTGACTAACCAATTCCCACACGATTCTGGAGGCTTGAAATAAGTCTTCGGTTTTAATGCGTAAGGCTTGAGCCTGACCAGCCAAGCGCGCTAGCTTTCGTGCATCTTGAATATGGATAACCGCTAAATTAGCATCCAGCTCTGCACCGACCGAGAATATGCCAGTAACCGTTAAACGTTTAATGCGCGGTAATATGCCTGCTGGAGATAGCGTAGCTTCTGGCAGCATAAGAGTAACTTTATCACCAACCACTAAATTCAATCGTTGCGCGAGAATTTGACCCAAAACAACGTTAAATCCACCATCGGTCAATGACGATAACTCACCGTCAACTAGGTGATTAGGTAAAATAGATACTCGTGATTCAGCGCTTGGCTCAATTCCCGTTACCATGGCACCTTGGACTCGCCCTTGATAAGCCATCATGCCTTGCAAGCGCGTTAATGGCGCTGCCGCAACGACCCCAGGAAACGCTTCGACTTTTTTAGCCAAGGCTTGCCAATCTTGGACACCTCCGCGTTCGTAAATAACGCCATGAGGCACCATTCCCAGAATGCGTTCGCGAAGTTCGCGATCAAACCCATTCATAACGGAAAGTACTAAAATAAGCACAGCGACACCTAAAGTCATTCCGACCATGGAAGATGCTGATATAAAAGAAATAAAATGATTTCGGCGCTTCGCTGCTAAATAGCGAAAACCTATAAATAAAGGCAATGATTTTTTCATGGGCGGATTAAAACACAGCTTTAATTGAAGCGCTATTCCCTGCTTAAGGGGAAAGATGTCAGATTGGCGTAAAAATGCTTGCTTCTAGGCCATCCTTCGCTAGGATAAAATAATCAACATTGATTAAGTATTGGACAACTCATGAGATACATTTCGCTATTATTACTACTTGCCAGCACAAGCACTTGGTCAGAAATAAGCAGCCTTAGCGCATCAGAGCTAACCGATACTTATATAAAAGATACAACCGTTATAGTTCGCCCAGAGCAGCCTACTCAAGACGTTAATGAAAAGGTTCGTGTTAAATTAAAAGTATCACCGCTTGAAGAAACAGCGAGCACTGTTCCGAACGAATCAGAAGCGAAGCTCTCTGCTATAAGCGAAGATATTAATAGTTATACCGAGCTTAATGAACAAGCTGCATTAAGCACAAACCTACAACCAACACTACCAGCAGTTACAACACAATTTATAACTCCCCAACCTTCTGAAGAAGCACTCACCCAAATTCGTAATGCTTATGGCATTGATAGTGATACTGCGATTGATCTCACAAGTTTAAGTTTTAAAGACACTTTAATCCCAGATATCGGCCTGCCTAATACGGGTGATGCACAATACAGCACAACGTCGGACTCGTTTACGATCAGCATTCCCAATACCGGAAACTTTAATTCTCAAAATATTACTAGCCCTAATGGGGAGATTGGCATCAACGTGACTCCCAGCCGAATTGAGTACACTTTAAACCTGCCCAAATAAACAAAATTTTTATTAAAAAACCAGTTCTTTTTGACTACGTCATTTTAAGCCAATCAACCAGAAAGCGTACTTGAAAATATAAAAACCTTTTAATATCAAACACTTAAAGACCTCGCTTCGAAATCTATTGTTTTAGTAAAGATATGCTACATCTGTAGATATCTGTCTATAAATGGTACATAATTCTTCGAACTATAAGAATAATTATAAAAGAAGTTGAGATTGCCCATGCAGTTTTCTACATTCGAACCAAATAGTCTAAAACAAGCTCCATGCATCCAAATGATTGGACGCTATAAGCTTGAGTATCAAGTATTTTCTAAGCCGGAAAATTCGCATTTAACACCTGTCGTTTTCTTAGGTGGCGCATTTCAAAGCTTCACGTCATTTCGATGCGAGGTTGAACTTGTTCATCAAACGCACCCTGTGATTTTATTAGATCTTCCATCACAAGGCAGTAACGACCAGCTTGTGCCTGAATTAGATTTGACAGATTTCTCAGCGTTACTAAAAGGCTTCTTTGAGGCTCAAGGTATCGAAAAAGTTATGATGGTTGGCATTAGCTACGGCTCAGCTATGGCAACGCTTTTTGCGGCTGAATATCCTAGTTTTGTTGAGCGCTTATTGGTTTCAGGAATTACCTGCTTCCGCCGCGAAACACTTGTAACCTTGCTAGAAGACTCATTGAACCTTCTTGCTAAAGGCGAGATGAAAGCATTTGCTGCGACTGCCGTATCAAACTTAATTAATCATAATCGCATGCAAGAAACTGAAGTTGGTAAGACGTATCGCCGTTTGCTTTATCGACAAATTGCTCGTTTAAACTCGAATGAACAATTACGCTATGCGCAAAACACCCAGCGATTATTATCTTTCAGTGGTTTTACTAAATTCCCGAGTTGCCCAACGCTAGTGGCAACAGGTGAATACGACAATTTCACCCTGCCTGAAGAAAATGCTGCCTTCGCTGCAAATTGTATCGATGCAGAATTTGCGGTCATTGAAGATGCTGATCATTTATCACAATTTGAGCGTCGTGAAGTCACCTCTGAATTATTTTATCGTTTCATCAAAGCTGAAAATATTACCGATATTAAAGGTGCACATCTTCACGTAGCGTCTAGTTATTATGCTCAAGAACGTCGCCTACAACCGCGATTAGTTCTCGAAGATGACAAGGCCATTTTGTTTGATACAGAGACAAAACTTGAGCACGAAATCAAAATCGTTGATATCAATTTCTCGGGCTGTCAAATTAGCTTAAATCATAACAATTTAACTCTATCTGAAAGCTCAAAAAACTTACAACTGCAAATAGCAGGAATGAAAAATAGTTTTCATGTTCGTATAGTGGAGCGCAATCAGAAACATCTGCGCTGTATCCTTATACAACGCGATGTAAAAGCAGCTGATGAGTTAATAGAACTTGTTGAAGGTATTGAAGAGTTTAATGCCCACAATATGCCAACTTTGCTTGAGAATTTACTGCTCGCTTAAAATTTTTTACTAGTACAACTGGCGCTTAAAAGGCGGCAAAGCATCCAGTAGCAAGCTGCCATAGCGGCTTGCTACTATGCGCTTATCCAAAATGCTAATAACACCCACATCATCTTCTTTTCGAATCAGTCTTCCCGCTGCTTGTACGAGCCTCACTGATGCCGCGGGTAAAGTTAATTCCATAAAAGGATTTCTACCTTGGCTTTCCATCCATTCACTGGTCGCCGCCTGAAGAGGATCATCAGGAACTGCAAAAGGTATTTTCACAATAACTACATGAGTTAAGTACTTTCCTGGTAAGTCGATACCTTCGGCAAAACTTGCAAGACCAAAAATAACGCCACCTTTGCCTTCATCAATCCTTTTTTGATGCTTCTTAACAATTTCTGACTTTGGTAAAAATCCCTGCACCAATAATTCATCACGCCATTCTGGATATAAAACATCATTACACGCTTTCATCTGGGCACGTGAACTGAACAATACTAAAGTACCTTCTTTCAGGTTAACGTTGTCTCTTAACCAACCATTAATCTCTTCTTGGTAACCTTCAGCCTTGGGATCAAACTGCAATTGAGGCACTCGTATGGTGCCAATATTAGGATAATCAAAAGGTGATACGACTTGCTGGAAGTTAGCCCATTTAGGCAAACCCGTTTCAATGGCAATTTGATTAAAGGTGTTTAATGCCGTTAATGTTGCGGAAGTCACAACAGCACCATAGCAACGCCACCATAAGTTTTTGCGTAATTGTTCTGCGACTCTTATCGGAGAAACACACAGCTGAATATCCCAGTCTTCGCCGTAAGCGGTTTTCGACATCCAACGCGCATAAGGCGTTGCATCTGCCGCTTCTTCGGCCAGCAGCCAGATAAGGCCATCCCAAAGAATTTCTGAACGAGAAAATAAAATACCAATCGGCGCTTGAAATGTTTCTGCAACCGAGCGTTCAAACTCGCCCTCTTCTTTTGGATCTAAAGATTTCTGCAAAGCTTCATTTAACTTATCTAGGCACTGCAACAAAGGCTGTAACGGTGTTTTTAAATTTTGTAATAATTCTTTTAATTCATCCGGCACTTGACCAAATTCAAAGCGTAAACGTTCGCGCTCGCCCAGCATCTCTTGAACCATAGGCCAAAGGAAAGTTAGACTTTGCAAGCATTCGTTGATTTGTTCAGGAGCTGTGCGAATGCTGTGAAGCATCGAGCTAGGAATACCACCTTGACCAATCAACTGCTCTAACGCTTTTTCTAACTGTTTCAACCATTGGCGCTGAGCACGAACACCTATTTCCACTTTAAAGTGATTCAATGCCTTATCAGCTAGATGGTGACCTTCATCAAATACATAAATAAGTTTCTCAGGGGCTGGCAATACAGCCCCACCACCTAAAACTAAATCAGATAAAACCAAGTCATGATTGGCAATAATAATATCAGCAGTATCTAACTCGCCCCTGGCTTTATAAAATGCACAATTTTGAAATTGCTCGCAACGACGATTAGAACACTCTCGATGGGTTGCCGTTAGGTGGCGCCATTGACTGGGTTCTATTTCATAACCCAAACGATCTTTATCACCATCCCAATCACCGCGACCATAAGAAGACAATAAATCTTCATACAATTTCTGATCAACGGCTTCAGGTGCTTGATCAAATAAATCGACCGTCGATAATAAACCCGATATTTGCTGCAACGCCTTATCAAGCTTCACCAAGCATAAATAACGACCTCGGCCTTTGGCCAAAGCATATTTAAATGGAATACCTGAATTCTCGCGAAACGCGGGAATATCTTTATCTAAAATTTGTTCTTGTAGCGCGATCGTGGCAGTAGAAATTAATAATTTTTTATCCGCTGCCATTGCCATAGGTAAAGTCGCAGTAAGGTAGGCTAATGTTTTACCCGTACCTGTACCCGCTTCTACTACGGCGATTCCTGCATCATTAGAACGCTCTTCTTTATCGTCTTCTTCAATCGCCCCCAAAGATTTGGCAATTTCAGCAATCATTACTCTTTGCCCCATGCGCGGGGTCAACTTCATCTTTTCAACGAGTTTGCGGTAAAGTGTTTGGATTTCATCTTTCGATTTTTGCGATAACATTCTTTTAACGATTCCAACCACGGCTACGATTTACAGCGAACAACAAACCATCAACTTCCAATATCATACCCTGAGAAGTAATTTCTTTAATTTGAACTTGGTTAGCAACAAAATCCCCTTCAACAAGACGCTGGTCGTTAACAACAATACTGCGACGAGTTGCTTGAGAGCTATAAATATGACTGGTAACTGAGATACTAGGCACTTTAGAAAGTTGCGCAGGGTTACCTTGTTCAATGCCTATAACTTCGACTTCTGCCTCAATCTTAGGTTCAATTTCAACTTTAGGTTCAATCTCAACTTTAGATTCAGCAATAAAGCTTTCAGCCACGGCTACTTTTTTTACCGAAACTTCTTTAACTGCTATTGGTACTATTGGTGTTACAGACGGCGGAGATGTATTTTTTTCAACGACTTCAGGTTCAATATTTACTTTCTCACTTAATCGATCGTCTGTAGATTTAAACCATAAAAATGCGAACAGAAAAATTAATAAAACTAACGACAGTATTCCAATAAGTACTGCGCTATTCGATTTAGCATCATCCTCATTAGATATTATTGAGGCATCAGAAGGCATTGAATTATCTGAAGGCAAACTGTTGCCTCCCTCTAATCGATCTCGCTCCTGCTCAGATTTTTTAAGCGCCGCTAAAATATAAGACATTCTAGAGCGCCTTTTCTATGTTTGTTGTACTAGGATCGGAATCAATTTCAAGACCATCTTGATCCGTATAATCCTGTATCGCCAATAACGTTTTCAAACCAATAATTCGATCGCTTTTAAGCCCCACGCGCTGTTGAAAGCTGGCAACTTTATTGGCTAAAATAGGATCGTAATATTGATCAAAACCTGAAGAGTAAGAACCTGTAGGAGAAATAATCTGCCACTCATCTTCCCCTGCTCTGCTTCCTTCATCCTTCAAATGCAAGCGAACCCAAGAAATTAAAGAATGACTTTCACCTGGCTTAATTGCTTTGGTAAAACCTTCTATTGGTTGCCACAATATCAGAGCTTGCTTGGGTTTCATTAATAGCTCTTGAGGTTGCTGCATCTGCCACTTGGCACCGTCATACGTGGCAACTGTTCGCTGTAAACGCTTTAAATCTGTTAAAGGCCAATCCAATACCAAACACTGGAGATTACTTTTCTGTTCGATATTTAAACAAGTAGTAAACTCTTCATCAGGATTTAATTTATACGCAGTTGCCAATTTTTGATAATGATTTTCGTCTTTAAAAACTGACATTAACGAAGAATCTTTAATCGCAAAGATCGCTAGAAGAGTAACCGCTACAAATGCCATTGAGAGTAAAACTTTAGGTATAAATGCAGAATTTTGACCTGATGTACTTTTACTTTTTTTAGGTGCGACCACTTCGCTAATCGCTTGCTTAGCGATCGCTTTATCAACCGTTTTTTGCCCCGTTGCATAAGCGCCTAATAAAGCTCGATCAGCAATACTATTAATTAATCTAGGAATACCTTGGCTGCCCTGCCAAATGGCAGAAATAGCAGAAGCATCAAATAATGAATGCTTACATCCCGCCTGATTTAAGCGATGCTGTAAATACGGGCCTAACTGCTGCTTTGTCATTGCAGGCAAATGAAAACGAGCGGTTATTCTTTGGTCAAGCTGACGGATATTGTGCTGTGACAATGTCTCTTGCAGCTCTGGCTGGCCTACCAAAATAAGTGTTAGGAGTTTATCTCGACTGGTTTCAAGATTGGTCAATAAACGAATTTGCTCCAATAAAGGCGCTGGCATGCTTTGCGCTTCATCAATAATACAAATAACCTTACGGCCATTACTGTGGCGCTCAATAAGAGAGGCATACAGCAAGTCCACCAGTTGTTTATTACTCAGCTCACGACCATGACTATCAGCTTCACAAGGAATTTCCAGCTCATTACAAATCGCCTGAAGCAGCTCTGGGGCAGACAACATAGGATTGAAGATATAAGCAATATCAACGTAATCGGGAGCTTGCTCAATAAAGGCTCGGCAAAGGGTCGTTTTTCCCATACCTACTTCACCCGTCAAGCAGATTAATCCGCCATGGCTGGTTAAAGCATAATTAAGATGTGCAAGTGCTTCATGATGTGCAGGGCTTAAATACAACAGGTCAGGATCAGGCGCTATAGAAAAAGGTAAACGCGTTAAACCGAAATAATTTAAATACATGCTACCAGTGCCAATTAACGCCCATATTCATTTGAATATTACGCGCTTGAGAAAATTCTAGCGTATCGGCACCGAACTGAATATTAAAATAGTCCGTCTGCCAAGAAGCTCCAACTAAACGAGGATGATACAAGAAAAGTGCGAATCGCCCTAGCGCTGTCTGCTGACCTTTTTCAATACCAACACGATAATAACGATCATGTTGATAACCATGAATAGAAATATCCATTTTTTTGTTTCTTATTAATCCGCTATAGCTAACAGGGATTGTCTCAACGATTTCTTTTTGATCTGAACGGCCATTACCACCTGTGCTATCACAAACAGCACCAACACCTGCAAATGTTTGTAGGCACGCCACAGTCACACCCGCATCTTGCCAATGAAAGCGAGCCAACATATCACTTATCTCAATACTTGCTAACCATGAATCGAATTCAGCCGACAACCCCGCATCAAAGGAATAACCGATACCTTTATCAACCTCATAGTTCTGTTCATCTTCTAGCCATGGCAATTTAAATTGATCGTAACGGTAATCTAAGGTTGCGGAAAAGTCGTCGGCTGACGGTGAATATGCCACCCCCTTAATTTCACCAAACTGTAAATGGCCGGGCTGATATACATGGCCCGCCAGCTCAAATTGATATTTCACACCAGCTGAAGACAATTGAAAGTCTGGACTTGAGTATGACAATGAAATGCTGGGCGATTCAAAGTGCTTCACTTCCAAGTCTAATTTCTTATTCTCAGTAAGCGCCAAACCCTGCTCTTGAGCACGATAGTAATCAGCCGTATCTTGGTCAAACTTCAAATAGTAGTAAATTCGATAACCCCGAGAAACTCGGACTTTTCCGAAAGTATCGCCATTAATCTCAATGGATTTTGCAAAGCCGACTTCCCACGATAAATTCGCATAAGCCAACTCCCCTTTTTGATAATCTCCATCCCACCCAGTAACCATGTCATCAAGTGAAACAGGCTCAGAGGTAGCAATCATCGAAAATTGGGCATCTATTTCATTATCTGAATAAGCAGATACATAGAAAGATAGTAGTAAGAGAAAACAGGTTAGAAAACGCATAAATTAGATTCTTAATTTTTTCGTTAGTTTACCTTAATTAGACAGGCATAAAAAAGCCCAGCAAAGCTGGGCTATTTTATGATTCATAAAGCGTGAATTACTGTGCTTTATACTTCAAACGGTATGCGTGAAGTAGTGGCTCAGTATAACCGCTTGGCTGAGTCTTACCTTTGAAGATAAGATCAGAAGCCGCTTGGAAAGCGATACCATCAAAACCAGGAGCCATAGCGATGTATGTTGGATCATTAGCATTTTGACCATCAACAATCGCAGCCATACGCTTCAAGCTTTCTTCGATCTGTTCTTTAGAGCAAATACCGTGCTCTAACCAGTTCGTTAGATGCTGAGAAGAAATACGCAATGTCGCGCGATCTTCCATCAAACCAACATTATTGATATCTGGAACTTTAGAACAACCAATACCAGCATCAACCCAACGAACAACATAACCCAATAGACCCTGACAGTTGTTATCAACTTCAGTTTGGATTTGTTCAGCCGTTAGTGCTGCTTTCGCGGCATCGTCCATTAGAGGAATCGTTAAGATATCATCTACAGAAGCATGCTTACGAGTTTTTAGACCTTCCTGAACAGCAAACACATCTACTTGATGATAGTGCATAGCGTGTAAAGTAGCGGCTGTTGGTGATGGAACCCATGCAGTATTAGCACCAGACTTAGGATGAGCAATTTTTTGCTCCATCATCTGACCCATTTCATCAGGGATAGGCCACATACCTTTACCAATTTGAGCGCGACCAGATAGGTCTGTTTCAAGACCTGTATCAACGTTCCAATCTTCGTAAGCACCAATCCAAGTTTGCTGCTTCATTACAGATTTAGGTACAAAAGGACCCGCTAGCATAGAAGTATGAAGCTCATCACCAGTACGGTCTAAGAAACCGGTGTTAATGAAAACAACACGCTCTTTAGCAGCACGAATACACTCTTTCAAGTTAACAGTCGTGCGGCGTTCTTCATCCATAATACCCATTTTAACGGTAAAACGAGGAAGACCTAATGCATCTTCAACAGCAGCAAAGATGTCGTTTGCAAATGCAACTTCTTCTGGGCCGTGCATCTTAGGTTTAACGATGTTTACAGAACCCGTAGTAGAATTCTGGAACGGAGCATTACCCTTAAGGTCGTGCATTGCGATCATAACAGTCATCATTGCATCCATAATACCTTCAGGCACTTCAGCGCCATCAGCCAATAGGATTGCAGGGTTAGTCATCAAGTGACCAACGTTACGAACGAATAACATAGAGCGGCCTTTCACAGAGAAAGTCTCGCCATTTAGACCCGTGTATTCACGATCTGGGTTCATCTTACGAGTGAAAGAGCTTGCGCCTTTTTTCACTTCAACAGCAAGATCACCTTTCATAAGGCCTAACCAGTTGCCGTAAGCAACAACTTTATCTTCGCCATCAACACACGCAACAGAATCTTCACAATCCATAATAGTTGTTAGTGCAGATTCCATAGCGATGTCTTTCATACCAGCAGCATCAGAAGAACCGATTGGGCTAGTTGCATCAAATTGAAGCTCAAAACGAAGACCGTTATTCTTCAAAAGAATGCCAGTAGGAGCAGCAGCGTCGCCTACAAAACCTTGTAGCTTATCAGCATCTTTAAGGCCC
This sequence comes from Oleispira sp., assembly GCA_002708475.1. GTDB lineage: Bacteria > Pseudomonadota > Gammaproteobacteria > Pseudomonadales > Oceanobacteraceae > Oleispira. Next base: position 21,542 of record PAOL01000051.1, read on the forward strand.
GTTTTCGAACCATCTTTTAAAGTAACCTGTAAAGCGCCATCAACAATCGCATAATTGGTGCTATCAGCATGATCGCCAGCAGCCAAAGGAGCGGATTCATTTAAGAAGTTACGAGCATAAGCAATAACTTTGTCGCCACGAACTTGGTTATAACCAGGTCCTTTCGTTGCGCCATCTTCTTCAGAAATTGCTTTAGTACCGTAAAGAGCATCATATAGAGAGCCCCAGCGTGCATTAGAAGCGTTTAATGCAAAACGAGCATTCATGATAGGTACAACTAACTGAGGACCTGCCATCTTAGCGATTTCTGGCTCAACATTAACAGTGGTTGCAGCGAAATCTTCACCTGTAGGAACTAGGTAACCGATTTCTTGTAAGAAAGCTTTGTACTCAACAGCATTATGAGGCTGACCAGCACGCTCTGTATGATACGCATCGATTTTAGCTTGTAAATCTTCACGTTTAGCCAGAAGTGCACGGTTTTTAGGTGCTAATTCATTAGCAATTTTATCGAACTTAGCCCAAAAATCTTGTGCTTCGATACCCGTACCCGGGATCGCGCTGTCATTAATAAAATCGTATAGCTCTTTGGCAACTTGAATGCCACCACTTTGAACGTACTCAGTCATTTTATAGCCTCAAAAACTCAATGTAAGTCAGCTTCCTCTGCAAAACTAGGAAGCAAGGATAAAACAGTGCCTTCAATCTTAGATCTAAATAGCTAGACCGACTAGAAAGAAACACTTGAAAATTGTGGCGCACATTATATAGCAAAATAAGCCGCGCATCCACGATATGCCTTCTAGATCCGCGCAATGCACAATAATGGGCTAATATGCACAAAAATATTGCATTAATTTGATTATTCAAAAAGCTTGACTAAGGTTCAATTATAACAACCCCAAAGAGTGACTAATAAGAGTGATGAATATGCAAACAAAAAAAATCTGGGCCCCATCAATACTAGCACTTGCTATTGCTTCACCTGCAATGGCTGGTGATTTAAACATTAACGGCTTTTTAAGCGTCGGTGCAAGCATGCTTGATAAAAACGACGCTTCAATAGCAAGCGCCGATAACCAAGGCGGGTTTAAGAATGATACTGTTCTTGGTCTGCAAATAAGCAAGCAAGTAAATGATTCCACAACCGCTACTGGGCAACTTGTGTCTCGAGGCTCTCAAGATTACTCAACGGAAGCTGCTTGGGCTTTTGTAACGTATGCCGCAAACGATGACCTGGATTTACGCATGGGTCGTTTACGCATTCCATTCTTCCAATATTCAGATTTCCTAGAAGTTGGTTACGCTTACAACTGGGTTCGTACACCAAGTGAAGTTTATCGCGTGCCTTTCTCATCTGTAGATGGCGTAGATCTAACGCAACGCTTTAGCTCTGGCAATATTGATGGTAGCGTTCAAGTTTATTATGGTCGCTTTCAAGGTGATTTCGATACCGGTGATGACGTTTATGCAGCAGATTTTAGAAATTTCGGAGGCATCGCATTTTCGGCAAACATGGGTAACTTCGGTACACGATTGAGCTATCATCAAGCAGAAATTACAATGGATACCTCAGATGCCACAACAGCACTTGGTGGCGCAGTTGCTGGAGCAAACGGAATAGCAGTAGGTATTCTAGGTGATGCTAGTGCGGCAGAAGATTTTAACTTTACCGGTCAGACCAGTCAATTTTATGGTGCAGCATTCACCTATGACGATGGCACATACAGCGCCGTAGCTGAATGGACAGCTCTTGATCATGGCTCATCCCTATTTCTTGATGACCAAGGNTGGCTCNTTGGTNTTGCAGCGAGATATGGCCAGTTTACTCCTCANTTAACCTATNCAANTGAAAAAGACANCTTTGATTCAGGTAANGAAGGNGCTNTTCAAGAANNACTTCCTCTTCAAACTGAACAAAGCAGCATAATTGTAGGCGTACGCTATGATTACGATTCATCAACGGCTCTGAAATTTGAAATTCAAAATAATGATGAAGAAACAATGGAAGGCGTTGACGGCGATTCTGCAACTTTATACAGCGTTGCTGTAGACCTAGTCTTTTAAGGAGTAATACTATGAATTTATTTAAAGCATCATGCTCAGCTATTCTTATCAGCCTAGCGGCAGGTACTGCCTTTGCAGAAATCTCTGTGATTGTCAGCGCTAACAACGCTAATTCAACAATGGATCAAGCCACTGTAAGCAAAATCTTTTTAGGAAAAGCAAAAAGTTTTCCTGATGGTTCACAAGCATTGCCTGTAGACCAAGATGAAGGTTCTGCAGCCAGAGAGACATTCAACTCAACGGTACTAGGCAAATCAGCTAGTCAGCTAAAGTCTTACTGGTCTCGCCTAATCTTTACCGGTAAAGGCACACCACCAAAGCCATCAGGGAATGATGCCGCAGTAAAAGCGATCGTAGCCAACAATCCAAATATTATTGGTTATATTGACTCTAGCGCTGTTGATGCAAGCGTTAAAGTTGTCCATAAGTTTTAAACGACCTGCCCAAGTACTACAGGATAAAAACTGGTGCTTGGGATTTAAGAACACAAGGATTTAAGATGAAAAAAATTTCAGCTTTATCATTATTAACTGTCGCTATATCCGCTGCCGCACCTGCAGCTCAAGCAGGCGATTTAAATATTAATGGTTTTTTGAGCGTCGGTGCCAGCATGCTGGATAAAAACGATGCTGAAATAGCAGGTGCTGATAACCAAGGTGGTTTTAAGCAAGACACTATTCTTGGCCTGCAAGTTAGCAAGCAGGTAAACGACTCAACTTCTTTAACAGGACAACTTGTTTCTCGCGGTAGTGATAATTACTCAACAGAAGCTGCTTGGGCTTTTGTGACTTATTCAGCCAATGACGAGTTAGACTTACGCATGGGTCGTTTACGCATCCCTGCATTCTATTATTCTGATTTCTTAGAAGTAGGATATACCTACAATTCCATTCGACCAGCAGAAGAAGTATATCGCATACCATTCTCGTCTATTGACGGTGTTGATTTAGCTCAACGCTTCAGCTCTGGGGATATCGATGGCACAGTACAGGTATATTATGGTCGCTACCAAGGCGATTTTGAATCAAACGGTACTGTTTATGAAGCTGATTTTAGAAACGTTACTGGTATTTCAGTATCAGCAAACATGGGTAATTTTGGTTCAAGACTGAGCTACAACCAAGGTGAACTCAATCTTGGAAGCCCCGCCCCTACAGGCACAGGTCTTGCTGTAGCTCAAGGATCAGCAAATGGCCTTGCTTTTCTTTATGGCGACTCCAGCGCAGCAGAAGATTTCAACATAAGTGGACAAACCTCCAGTTTTATTGAAGCTGCTTTAACCTACGACGATGGTACCTACAGTGTGTTAGCTGAATGGACTGCATTTGATCACGAAACATCTGTATTACTTGATGACCAAGCATGGATGGTGAGTGCAGCCATGCGCATGGGGGAATTTACTCCACACGTGAGATATTCTACACAAAAAGATGAATTTGATTCAGGCGTTGAAGGTGATATTCAAAAACAATTTGGCTTAGAAGCAGATGAATCTAGCATCACTTTAGGTCTGCGCTATGACTACGACAGCTCAACAGCATTAAAGTTTGAAGTTCAAAACCATGATGAAAAAACAATCGGTGGTGCTGATGGCGATTCAGTCACTTTATACAGCGCAGCTGTAGATTTAGTCTTTTAAGGAGTACGTAAATGAAAAAAACACAACAAATGCTTATCGCTATCCTACTTTCCGCACTATCTGTTTTGGCAAGTGCCGAAACAGCAGTGATTGTTGCCGCAGGCAATGGAAATGGATCGATGGATAGCGCAACGATTAGTAAAATTTTTCTTGGAAAATCAAAGAGCTTCCCTGATGGATCTCAGGCGATCGCGGTCGATCAAGCTGATGGAAATCCTGCTCGAGAAGCCTTTAATGATAAGGTTTTAGGCAAGTCTGGCAGCCAACTTAAATCATACTGGTCACGTCTTATCTTCACAGGTAAAGGCACACCGCCTAAGCAGTATGCAGATGATGCAGCTGTGAAAGCAGCTGTTGCAGCCGATCCAAATACAATCGGCTATATTGATGCAGCATCTGTAGATGGTAGCGTGAAAGTTGTTGGCAAGTTTTAATAAGACTTTAACCAATGCTTAGCTTCACTCTAAATACTTAAACTGTATTTAGATATTTTAAAGGCGATGACTTATTAAGCATCGCCTTTTTCTTTTTTGTCATTTACCACTACAATACCGACTTTATTTTCTATTAAGGCAAATTCTGTGGATCAGCAAGATAGCGCTACTCAACAAAAGAAACGCTTCGGCATTCTAATGGTCAATTTAGGAACCCCTGAAGCACCAACGCCAAAAGCAGTAAGAGCTTACCTGAAAGAATTTTTATCCGATGTTCGAGTCGTTGACGCGCCCCGCCTTATCTGGTGGTTTGTTCTTCGAATTATCTTACTTATTCGTCCTAAACCTGTATCGGAAGCTTATAAAAGCATTTGGACAAGCGAAGGCTCTCCGCTATTAGTTATTTCCAAAAGGCAGGCAGCTGCGGTTGAAGCGCGCTTGAAAGAAGTGACTGGTAATGACATTCCGGTTGAACTAGCTATGACTTATGGCAACCCAAGCATACTTAGCGCATCTAATGCGCTGCGCAGCAAGGGTGTAGAGCGTATATTAATTCTTCCTATGTATCCTCAATTTTCATCGTCAACAACCGCGGCAATTTACGATAAATTATCCGATTTACTAAAACGGTGTCCTCACCTTCCTGAAATGCGCTGGATTCGAGATTTTCATGACAACCCCGACTATATCAATGCATTAGCTAAATCGGTTAAAACCCAATGGGAAAAGACAGGCCAAGCTGAAAAGCTATTGATGTCATTTCATGGTGTACCAGAGAGATATACCAATAAAGGTGACCCTTATGAGCATCACTGTCGAAAAACTGCTGATTTATTAGCCGCAAAATTAGAGCTTAAGCCAGAACAATGGCAATGTTGTTTCCAATCTCGTTTTGGACGTGAAGAATGGGTCAAGCCATATACTGATTACACCCTAAAGCAATGGGGTAAAGATGGCATAAAAAGTGTCGACATCATTTGCCCAGCNTTNTCAGCNGATTGCTTAGAAACCTTAGAAGAAATTCAGGTCGAAAATAAAGAATATTTCATTGAAGCAGGTGGTGAGAGTTATAACTACATCCCTGCTTTGAATGATAATCCTGATCATATTGATATGCTAAGCAAGCTGATTATTCAACACAGCCAAGGCTGGGAATAGCCTTCGCCGATCAAAAATAAAAACCCAAATGAAGACCAGTAACTAAAAAAGCAAAAAGGCCGCATCTAATCAGATAACGGCCTTTTTTATTTCCATCGAACAACTACTAAAAAATATTCCTATCGTTTACTTCCCATTATTTTTATTAAAATACCTGGCTATCCAATAATCAACGCTAACAACCTTGCCTGCACCAGTAAAAAATAATGACAACAACATAATTAAATACGTTACACCAAATTCAATACCGTTGTTTAGAATTACGAAATTACCTTTCTCTGTTAGCCAAGTATAATTTCCGTGCTCCCGCAGAATACTTCTTGCCGCCGAAACTCTATCAGAAACTCCTGAATCTGCTGCACCATCTGCAATAGCACTCCAGCCATTGGGCCAATGAACAGCAAAAATCGCAACTAGCATAACAACCATAAGGGGAACTGTGATATATCGAGTAGCAAAGCCCACTAACAAAAAAACAGCACCGACCAATTCCGTCGCCGTCGCAAGAAAAGCCATAATAACCGGAAAAGGTAAACCTAATCCGTGGTCAAACCACCCTACTGTATTTTCAAAACCATTGTATTTATTCATTCCTCCAACCCAAAAAGGGATAAATAAATACAGCCTTATTGCTAATGGCGCTATTGCATCGAATTTTCGCGTATAATTAAACTTTTCATGAACTCGTTCTGCACATCTAAATATCGNCAAAATTTACAACCTCTTTATAAACAATTAATTTAAGCTTTAGAACCGACAATAAGCTCTAACTCCAACCATTGCTCTAACGTATCAACACCACCTTGATAAGCTACTTGATTACCTTCAAGCCCTGCTTGTTTCAAAAGTGTATTTAATAACTCTTTACCAGAAAAACGCTGTTCTTTAAGTAATGAAAATAATTGCAAAGTAAATGTGTTTGACTCAACAAAAGCAACGCTATCATCCCGCTTACGATAAACAATAAGCGCACTTTGACTTGGCTCTGGTGATGAATTTTCAGAAGATATTTTATGGACAGGATAATTATAGAGAAAGCCTTCTGATATTGGAGATAAAACAGGTTTTGAAGACAAGACATCAACTTCCTCATCAAGCTCTAAACTATCGCCCTCTGGCTCAACATCGACATAGAGCTCTAGCCATTCATAATGAGCAAGCTCAAACATGTAGCTTGGGTCTGACTTCGCAGGCTCATATTCATTTTCTAAATAACTAAGAAACTCTCGTGAAATTTCTAGAAAATATGGGCTCTTACTCGGATGTCGCGAAAAGAAATCCCGACNAATCTCAAGCCAGCGCTCTTCTCCCAATATTTCAGCCAAAACAGGAAAGGTTCCACTGAGAAAACTCATGATATTTTTAAAAAACAAGTCACGATAAATAGACATATGCCGATCATCTACGTCAGCAGGTTGCTGGACAACCACCGGGTTTTTAATATGATCGGCAAAACCCTGCTGAACTACCTGAAATTTAGGCAATGTTTCAGGCATATTTCCTACCTTGAGCAATAACTTGCTGAGCTTGTAAAAACTTGATTTGTTTGACTTCAGATAACAGCTCAGGGGCGCTGGTGAAATTAAAGTCTCTTTCCAGCAAAGTAGGTATGCTTCCATGCTGCTGATACGTATATGCTAACAAATCCCATACATCTTGTTTAACACTTGCACCATGAGTATCAACAAGCAAATCACTTGCTTCTTCATAATGCCCAGCGATATGCATATATGATATTTTATCAGTTGGAACTTGATCTAAATACGCTTTCGCATCAAACCCATGATTTGTACTGTTAACAAATACGTTATTCACATCCAGTAATAATCGGCAATCAGACTCATCAATCACCGCCTTAAGAAAATCAATCTCCTCCATTTCCTTACCTGGTTCAGCATAAGAAGAGACATTTTCAATAATTAGAGGCTGCTCAATGATGTCCTGCACAATACGAATACGGTCTGCTACATAACGAACAGCTTCATAAGTAAAAGGGATCGGCATTAGGTCATACATATGGCCTTCGCTGCTGCAGTAACTTAAATGCTCGCTATAGGCTTTTATCCCATGCTCTCTCATGAAATCACGAACCTGCTTCACAAACGCAACATCAAGCTTGTCAGGACTGCCTATCGATAGAGACAAGCCATGACACATGAAGTCGAAACGCTCTGTATAACTGCGAAACTGCTTTCCTAAACGGCCACCAACACCAATCCAGTTTTCAGGAGCAACTTCCATGAAATTGATGTCATCACTAGTCACAGACGATAACGGACCCAAAAGGGCCCGTCTTAATCCGAGACCCGCACCACTAACAGGGTAGTTTTGCATTAAGATCTCCTATATCGAATAAGTAACGACAGAATTAACCGCCACACTTACCTTCACCACATTTNCCTTCACTTTCGGCTTTNTTTTCACCGCCGCACTTACCTTCACCGCACTTTCCTTCGCTATCAGACTTTTTATCTTCGCCGCATTTGCCTTCGCCACACTTACCTTCACTTGAAGACTTTTCTTCACCGCACTTACCTTCACCACATTTACCTTCAGCTTTGGAGGCAACCTTGTAGCCGGCTTGTAGTTCAGTACTGGCAAAAGGGTTTTCTGCAGCTTGAGTAGCCGGAACTTGAGTCATTGCCGCTACAAATGCACTACCTAATAGAGCCGTTAATGGTTTTATTGTTGATTTTGACATGTTACTTCCTTAGATATGACTGTGTGAGTTTTATAATAGGACAAATCATTAAAAAGCGCTCATTGAGCATCCTCTTAATTGTCTCGTTTTTATTTAGTTCACCAGTTATCGAAAAAGTTCATTTTTAATATCTGGCAATCTTATGCGCATATCTAACATGAGGTATGCACTTATAACGATAGATTTATTTTGATTTCATTCCACTTCTGACGCAATCGTTTATTAGAAACTGGCTCACTTGTACCTAATGGTTGGGCAAAAAGAGACATTCTCAACTCTTGCAACAGCCAGTAAAAATTCATCAACTCAGGACTAGCATGACAAGGAACCCCTAACTGCTTGACACCAGCTTGATGCAATGAAGCTAACTCCTCAACTTCTGCAATACGCAATCGATCTCTTTGCAACTGNCCTTGCAACTTATCTANGCGATATAAAATACCATCCAAATATCTAGGGTAATTTTTTAAATAGTGCCAAGGGGTATGCACAATAAAGTGCTCAACAAATAGCTCACCTAACTGAGCTTTAATATCACTATAAGCAAACGCACGATCAATCGTCGTTTGGCCTTTCATTTGCTTAAAGATTTTATGCCTTGCTGGTAAAATACGCTTTAACCAATCAACAATTTCAGTCAGTGTTGAATACAAACCTGAACGTCGCTCTAGACATGCCTCAAATTCAGCATGGGTTCTTGGGAGTTCACCATCAGCAAGTAAACAAAGATTATAACAAGCGTCGAGAACATCATTATAAAGCACCTGTTTTGAGGTTAACCCTTGCGCGTAAGGCATAACAGGATCGAGTAACCTAAGCTCTTTACGCAAGTCCTTATCCACTCCAGGTAATGATAAGCGCAATAAACGAATAATCCCTTGTCGGGTTGATAGCTCAGCAACACCTTCATCAGCATGTAACGTCATATCAACATGAGTTTCTTTATCGACAAGCATTGGGTACATACGTACCTTTAACCCATGCAGCTCCCGCTCAGTTACTTTTGGCAACGATGAGAAATCCCATTGTTTAATCTCTAAACGATCAAACTCTTTATCAGTTAATACCGTTGCCTGAGCTTGCCCGACACCTTCATACTCTTCAATAAGCTGCGCTAGATTTCGACCTTGTCCAATCACCTTATTACCGTCAACAACCTGATAATTCATTTTAAAATGATCATCAAGTTCAATACTACGTAACTCTTCTAATTCAATTTTAATACGGAAATTATTATATAAAAACTGCACCATCTGAACGAACAACCCACCATCACTTGGCGAGGCTTTACGTAAAAATTCTTCAACGGTATTAGGCACTGGAACCAGCTGCTTTCGAATAGGCTTTGGTAATCCTTTTAAAACAGCGATGCATTTTTCTTTAATAAATCCAGGCACTAGCCAATCAGTTTGATCAATTGAAATTTGGCCCAGTACAGAAGCCGGCACTGTCATAGAAACACCGTCGTCCTTTGCACCTGGTGAAAATGCATAACCTAAAGGAAAACTAATTCCTTGAAAGCTAAAATAACTTGGATATAGCGCATCAGTAACACTATCTTCACTTTGCTTTAATAAATATTCCTTGGTCAGATAAAGCGTTTTCTCTTCAGCAGGGAATTTTTTTATCCAAGCCTTTAAACTAATTACTGACGCTACATCGGTAGGAATATGCTCATCATAAAAATGACCGACAACCGCATCTTCAACCACGTAACTACGCGTACGGGTTTTTTCTTCCAATTCTGCAAGCTCAGCAATTAATGCAATATTATATTGGTAGAACTTTGCTTTTAAATCGATTTCATTGGTCACCAACCCCTGATGAATAAATAAATTACGCGCTTCGGGTAAATTTATTCGGCTAAAATCAATTGCTCTTTTTGGGTTTACAATCAAGCCATATAAACTGGTTTGTTCATACGCAATTACTTGCCCACGTTTTTTGCTCCAATGAGGCTCAAAGTAACTTTTTCTTAGCAGGGGTTTAGCTAATTCTTCTAGCCATGCAGGATCAATTTTAGCGACGGTTCTTGCATACAGCCGAGAAGTCTCCATTAGATCAGCTGCCACAATCCACTTAGGTCGTTTTTTATAAAGATTTGATGCAGGAAAAATTTGTAATTTACGTTGGCGAGCACCTAAATACTCTGCACCTTCTTCTTTTTGTGCGATATGGCTGAGCAAACCCGCTAGTAAAGATTTATGAACATTTTCATAGCTAGCAGGTTCAGTATTAAATTTGAATTCCATTTCACGACATAAAATTGTTAACTGCTTATGAATATCACGCCACTCTCGCATACGCATATAATTCACAAAACGTTTTTGACACCACTTGCGTAACTGTGAGTTTGTTAGCTCTTGACGCTGCTCTTCAAATGCATCCCATAAATTCACATAAGATAAAAAATCAGATTCTTCATGGGCCAGTTCTTTATGTTTTTGATCAGCAGCCTGCTTCTTATCCGCAGGACGGTCGCGAGGATCTTGAACACTTAGAGCAGACGCAATAATTAAAACTTCACGTAACGCATTCTGTTTTTTTGCTTGCAGCAACATTCGAGAAATTCTCGGTTCCACTGGCAAACGTGACATCTGACGACCTAAATCCGTCAAATTAAAAATAGATTCTTTGCCCTTTGAAGTTACCGCTTCAAGCTCTTGTAATAAGTTATACCCGTCTTTTATAAATCGAGAATCCGGTGCATCAACAAATGGAAACTGATCAATATTCCCCAGCTTAAGAGAAATCATTTGCAAAATTACAGCGGCTAAATTAGTTCGCTGTATCTCTGGTTCTGTAAACGCAGGACGGGATAAGAAATCCTCTTCAGAGAACAATCGAATACAAATACCATCAGCAACACGACCACATCGCCCTCGTCGTTGATTCGCACTGGCTTGTGAAATTGCTTCAATAGGTAAGCGCTGAACTTTAGAGCGATAGCTGTAACGACTAATGCGAGCTACACCAGAATCAATCACATATCGAATACCTGGCACCGTTAAAGAAGTCTCGGCAACGTTTGTTGAAAGTATAATTCTACGGCCAACGGACTCGGTGAAAATTTTGCTCTGTTCAGCAGGAGTTAAGCGAGCATATAACGGTAATATTTGGCTATTACGTAAATCACGATCACTAACAACGGCCTTACGTAAATATTCAGCACATTCACGAATTTCACGCTCACCGGGTAAAAAGACTAATACATCCCCTGCTTCCTGATTAATTCGATCCTGCTCTGCCAATTCTTGCAAGCCATGATAAATCCCTTCCTGGATGGTTAAATCCGTATCATCTTCATTATCTCGAACAAGCGGACGGTATCGATCTTCAACAGGGAAAGTACGCCCAGATACTTCAATAACTGGCGCATTATTAAAATGGTCACTAAAACGCTGTAAATCAATAGTCGCTGAAGTGATAACAACTTTCAGGTCAGGGCGCTTCGGTAATAACTGTTTAAGAAAGCCTAACAAGAAATCAATATTTAGGCTTCGCTCATGGGCTTCATCAATAATGATGCAATCGTATTCCGATAGAAATTTATCATTTTGAGTTTGTGCTAACAGAATACCATCTGTCATCAACTTGATTCGAGTACGCTCACTTGTCTGATCGCTAAAGCGAACTTGGCAACCAACTTCTTGCCCCATTTCGACTTCTAGTTCTTGGGCAATACGACTAGCAACTGATCGTGCAGCTAAGCGCCTAGGCTGGGTATGAGCAATGGTTCCCGCCTGTCCAAGACCTAACTCTAGGCACAATTTAGGCAATTGTGTCGTCTTACCCGAGCCTGTTTCTCCTGCAATAATAATAACTTGATTAGTATTCAACGCAGTTAAAATTTCTTCGCGTTTTTGACTGACAGGTAGCGTTTCAGGGTAGCTTATTTTTAGTGGGGCTTGGCGTAAAGAAAGAGCACGCTGACTGCGTTCAATATTTTGTAGCAATCTAGCCAGCTTTTTATCAATCGGCTTTCCTTGCTTAACCAAACTGTAAATAGCCTGCAGGTCTCGATTAAAGCGGAACTTATCTTTGGCTAAACATTGTTGCACAGCCTGTTTAAGTGCTTGGCGATCAAGCTCGTTATTTTGACTCACATCCTACCCAATAATTTATACAATACATTTATCAAAAATGACTAAGCAGAAACAAAAACGCCCTGCAAATAGCAGGGCGAGATTCTGACAAAGTATTATCCAGACCTCAGCCCAGGTAAAAAGCTATTAAGACTTAGCTATTTCTTCATCACGTAATTCACGACGTAGAATTTTACCTACGTTCGTTTTCGGTAACTCATCGCGGAACTCAACATGACGAGGCACTTTATAAGCCGTTAAACGCTCACGAGCCCATGCCTGAACATCAGATGCAGTTAAGTTTTCATTACTTGATACAACGAAAACCTTAACAGACTCTGAAGTTTTCTCATCAGGAATACCGATAGCAGCCGCTTCAATGATATCTGGATGAGTTACAATTTCATCTTCAACTTCGTTTGGATAAACATTGAAACCGGATACGATAATCATATCTTTCTTGCGATCAACAATTTTCAGATAACCTTCATCGTCAATAACCGCAACATCACCTGTCTTTAACCAACCATCACTATCAATAGTTTCTGCAGTTGCTTCAGGACGCTGCCAATAACCCTTCATTACTTGAGGGCCTTTAACACACAACTCACCTGCTTCACCAAGTGGTAATTCATTACCATTGTCGTCTATAACTTTACAGTTAGTGCTAGCAACTGGTAAACCAATAGTACCTAGTTTGATATGGCCAGGAGGGTTAAAAGAAACAACAGGAGAAGTTTCTGTCATACCAAAGCCTTCAGCAATATCACTTCCTGTAACTTTTTTCCAAGAATCAGCAGCATCTTTCGTTAATGCCATACCACCAGAAATAGTCAGTTTCAAACCGCTAAAGTTAAGTGCTTTAAACGCTGGTTGATTGCACAAAGCAACAAATAAGGTATTCAAACCAACAAAGCAAGAGAACTTAGCTTCTTGTAGAACTTTAATGAAACCAGGAATATCACGAGGATTCGGAATTAATACACTGTGGTTACCCGTTTCAAGTAACACCATGCAATGAACTGTGAATGCATAAATATGATAAAGCGGTAATGGAGCAATTGCTGTTTCTTTACCCGTGTCCAAAGCCATAGAGAAAAGGCCATGACACTGCATCATATTCGCAATTAAGTTACCGTGAGTAAGCATCGCTCCTTTAGCAACACCCGTAGTACCACCCGTGTATTGTAAAACAGCAACATCATCTTGCTTAATCTCAGGAGTGGTAAATGGCTTACCTTGACCCAATGACAATGCCTTACGTAAAGAAATTGCATTAGGGATATTAAACGCAGGAACTTCTTTCTTAACGTATTTTACAACGCTATTAATTAGAATACGCTTAACCGTAGTATTCATGTCACCTACTTCGGTAACAATAACTGTTTCGATAGAAGTATTTGCTAAAATACTTTCAGCTTTAGATGCCATGTTCGCCAAAACAACCAAGGCTTTTGCACCCGAGTCATTGAACTGGTGCTCCATTTCACGCTCTGTATATAGAGGGTTGGTATTCACAACCGTCATTCCAGCTCGCATTGCACCAAATACTACAATTGGGTACTGAAGAACGTTAGGTAGTTGAACAGCAATACGATCGCCAGCTACTAAACTAGTTTCGTTTTGCAAGTAAGCAGCAAAAGCAGCACTTTTTTCTTCCAGGTCCGCATAGGTCAAAGTTTGACCAAGGCAAGTAAATGCAGGATTTTCGGCGTATTTTGTAACAAAGTTATTAAATACTTCGATAACTGATTGATACTTTGTGGTATCAATTGTTTTTTCTAGACCCTCAGGATACTTATCCTGGAAAAATGCTTCGTTCATATCAACTCCCAATTAGATTTGTACAAAATTCGTACTAAACATGTATTTATTATTTAATGACCTGAGCTGATTGGAACTCAAGTAATTTTGTTGGATGAAATATGGCGAAGAGATTACCAGTTTTTGCTAGTTCGGGCAAAAAACCAAGCTCAAAATGTACAAAATAGACTGAAATACCAGTAATCTGTAAATATATACTCACCTAGAATAATAAAGCCTTAATAACGGGTCAAAACATGAGCAGTCAATCTACGACAAGCACAACACAAAATAATAAGAAAAACGTAACTGTCACGACAAAAGATGGTCGAAAAATACAAGCAACTATCTGGGTAAACCCTAAAGCAAAGGCGTATCTCCATATATGCCACGGAATGTCAGAGCATATTGAGCGTTATACTGAATTTGCCGAAGTAATGGCCACTCAAGAGATTACCGTTTTCTTCCATAATCACAGGGGACATGGCGAAAATGAAGTTCTCGGTCATTATTCCGATAAAGATGGCTGGTTGAAAACCATTCAAGATATTAAAGATGTACAAGATGTCTTGGTAGAAAACAAAGAATTACCGCTATTTTTGTTTGCGCACAGTATGGGCTCTTTTATCGCCCAAGGTTTTGCTATGAGATACGGGGCCAATTTGGCTGGGTTGATTTTATCCGGGACAAATTATCAACCCCCCTTTATGTACTACATAGGTCGTGTAATCGCCCAAATTGAAACATATCGACTAGGATTATCTTCACCGTCGCGGGTTATGGATAAACTGTCTTTCTCATCATTCAATAATCACTTCAAACCCAGTAGAACAGATTTCGATTGGTTAAGCAGAGATCAAGACCAAGTTGATCAATATATAAAAGACCCCTATTGTGGTTTTCCTTGCAGCGGTGAAACCTGGCAACAGTTACTGACGGGCTTAATTGAAATTAGCAGCAATAAAAAGCTCCGCCAAATACCTTCAAACCTTCCAATCTATATTTTCGGCGGTGATAAAGACCCTGTTGGTCAAATGGGAAAAGGAATTCCTGCATTGGCTAAAAAACTACGCATTTCTGGTCATGACAATGTCACAACTAAACTTTATAAAGGGGGACGACATGAAATGTTGAACGAGATTTGTAAAACCACTGTTCATACAGACATTACAAATTGGATTCAGCGTAATTTAAAATGATTTAGCAATAGCAAGGAAGTTATATGACTACAATTACTAACCGCCCGTTTGATAGCATAGAAATTGGTGAGTTTTGTAAACGAGTTCATCATGTATCTGATGGAGATTTATTATTATTTGCTCGTGCCAGTGGGGATCTAAATCCTCTTCACTTAAATAAAGAATACGCTGCTACAACTCCCTTCAAGCAGCGTATTGCACATGGTATGTTTACTGGCGGATTGATTTCAGCGGCCTTAGCAATGGATCTACCTGGGCCTGGCACTATTTATCTATCACAAGACTTACAATTCAAACGTCCTGTACACATAGGTGACGAATTAACAGTAGTCTTAACAGCTACGGAAAAACATTCAGAAAAGCCTATCGTAACCCTCTCGTGCGAAGTAACAAATCAAGATGGTAAGGCAGTTGTCATTGGTACAGCTAAAGTTATGGCGCCAACAGTCAAAATGACGGTAGAAGCAGAAGATATTAATAGCTTAGAAATAGCCTAAAAGTGGTGTAAATTAGCCTACAAAAGAGCTCGCCAGACTATTCTGTCAGTCTGACGAGCTCTTTATTTGATCAACTTGACCTAGATAATACCGCCCTCTTGCTGGCACCTCAGCGCCTTCGCTTGTGATGAATTTAAAAGGAATTGAATAAACCCCTTTTCCAGAGTTATAACGCATTACAAAGTGTAAATGCGGCCCTGTCGAATAGCCTGTATTCCCTATTCGCGCCAACACCTGCCCTGCTTCCACTCTCTCTCCTAGAGAGACACTTAAGCTGCCATGCAGTATATGTGCATAAATCGCGTAACTACCATCATCATGCATAATCGTTACATGGTTGGCTTTATCTAAGAAATAATCAGCAGCTCCACCTATTGAAAAATCATCACGGGCGTCCGCAACAATTCCTTTACTAACTGCTAATATTTTTTCACCTATTGGCATCGCAATATCTACTGCAAAACGATTACCACGATTGGTATGACTGAATTGCCCGTTAAATCCCTGACTGATCAAAAAGCGCTTATTCTTGCTATAAGGCGGCGAAATTTGAATACCTGGAGGCTTATTAATAGGCTCTCCGATTAAATAATAGTGATCAATTTTAACGCCATCGGATAACTGATACATTTCTGGAGATAACGTAAGTGTTTCGAAGGGCTTTGATATTATTGAGTCAAGCGCAACACGCTCTCCTTTAATTGCTAAGGTATGCTGCACTGTGACAGGCAAAGGATTAAAAAGCTGCCAAAAAGTCATACGACCGTCGTTAGTTTCTTTTTTTACGTAGTCAAAACTCGGCTTAGGGATTTTTATCCGTTCATCTTTAAACACTACTTTTTCTATAGGAGCTTGAGTCTCTAAATTACGCTTCAAGGATTTTTTATCACCGAAAACCCATCGGCCAGACTCATCTTGATAACGGTATAACTCCGTAGAATAACTGCTAAAAGATAAAACAAGTCCTAGTATATATATGGGCAGCCGAAACATAATATTCTCCCTGAATTTGAATCAGTGTAATACAAACACTCCCCATAAAAAAAGCCACCCGGAGGTGGCTTTATCTCTTTATAGCAAACCAGATTTATTAAGGAATAAACCGAATCGGAAATTCTACAACCGAAATATCAAGATTAGGTCTATCTTCAAAAGAAATCATACGGCATCGTGATGCCAATCTTCTATGTAATGCAGCATCATTCAATTCACTATTAACCACAGTACAACTAGAAACTTTACCATTTGGCTGAATTTCTAATTTTAGAGTAACACTACCTTCTAATGCATCATTATTGCGCAATGCCCTACGGTAGAGTTTGTCTAAAGATGATTTGTGCTGTTCAAACACTAAGCGTAATTCTTCTTTAGAACGCGTACTCGCTGTTTCTTCTTGTGCAACCTCATCACTGCTTAACTCAACCGTTGTTAGATCACGAGAAGAAAGATCCTCGCCTACCGTTTCAGTCGTTAATGCTGCAACACTTACACCGCCGGAACCTCGACTTGCCGCATCTCGATCCACAACAGAACCTACCGCTGTAACCTGACTGCCGCTATTCGAAAGACCTTTGCTACTCGTATTCAAGGACGCCAATGGGATTGATGATTTAATCCCTTTCAATGCCGCAAGGGCATCATTGCCAAATGCTTTTTTAGCTGTTTCCTTAGCAGCAGCACGTTTTTCCTTAGGTACTACTTTTTTCTGCTTAGGTTTTGGTTTTGGTTTTGGCTTAGGTTTAGGTTTAGGTTTAGGTTTAGGTTTTTCTTCTACCTTAGGCTCTGGTTTTTTCTCTACTTTTTTCTCAGGAGGCTTTACCTTTGGCTTGTCTAGTTTTTTTCGTTTAATAACTTTTGCAAGAGACGGCGGCACTTTTTCAAGTTCTTTCCGTTCAATTTCTGGCAAAGTAATATTCGGAATGGCAAAACCAATAACGAGAACAAAGCTTAAAAAACCAATAAGAATGATTCGAAAACTTTTTTGATCAGCATCATTCCAAGGCAATTCATAAGAATTCGTCATAGGGTGAGACATAGTTAACTAGCCTCCCCTTTTTGACTCACAGCAAGAGAGATATTATTGAATTCTGCTTTCGCACAAGTATCCATAATTCTCTTTAATACGGAATAAGGGGTATTTTTATCACCCATTATCGTAATCAGCCGGCCTTCTTCTTTAAGTTCTTCGGGTAAAGGAGAGCGTGACGCAAGGTAATCTAACTCCTTCTTCAAAGCTGGAATAATTTCACCTTCCATCTTTGAAACCGCCGCCATTTTCACAACGGGTCTTCCTTGTACCAGTACATCATCTTTTGTCACTAAAATGCGAACAGTATCCTTCAACTCGCTGGCTGCGATTGATTTAGGTAACTGAATATCATCGTTATTTAAGACTTCAGAATCATTTTGATTAAGCATCAAAAAGAAAACTAAAATAGTAAAAATATCCATTAACGCCGTTAGATTTAATGCAGATTTTTGAGCATTACGCTTATGGTTACGTTGCATACGCTTAGCGCGTCGAGACATCTTCATAATGTCACCTCAGCAGAATTTTGCTCAGGTTGCGCTTGCNCTAATTTGGACTGTTCAAGCACCGTTGCATCGCCTAAAGACACCTCAGGAAATAACACAGCATTTACAACAGAAGTTACGACAACCGTTTCAAAACTACGACTCGTATCCATAACCGCGACAAGTGTTTGATAATCAACATTTGGAGTTGATAACAACACAACATCTTTTTTATCAGGAAAGCTTTTTTTAACTTGCTGCAATACTTCAGATAGTTTTTTGTAATCCTGAGTACTTTCAATAGTCGGTACAACGCCAACAACTTTCGACGCTCCCGCAGCTGCAACCACAACCTGCATGCCCGTTTTACGAACAGTGACTTCAATCGATACATCTTCCGGGTTAACGTTCCCGACAGAATCTCCCAAAGGTAATTTAAGATCTAATACTGACGTCTGTGCAAAAACCATATTTAGTAGTAGCACTGGCACCAATACAATCATTAAATTCATGAAAGAAGTAATATCGAGATCCGCCTCTTGTTTAATTCTTTTATGGCGTCTCATTACAACTGCTCCACTAACCTTCGTTGTTTGAACTTGGCTTACGCTCTGTAACGATATTCAAAAACTTAACCCCAGCCATTTCGATACTATCGATAATTTCATTGGTCTTAGTTTGCAGGAAGGTATGGCAAAGCAATAAAGGAATCGCAGCCATCAAACCAAAAGCTGTTGTATTCATTGCAACAGAAATTGATTGCGATAATAACGTTGCTTTATCCGCAGGAGCTGCGTTTGCTACTGCTGTAAAAGCAGAAATAAGACCCATAATGGTACCAAGTAAGCCCATTAGCGTTGCGATATTCGCAAGTGTTGCAATGTATTGTGTGCGCTTTTCCAACTGAGGAATTGCTTCCATAACACCTTCCTCCATTGCCAGCTCAATATCATCGCGACGACCAGAAGATATACGGTTAATACCTGCAGAGAAAATAGCAGAAATCTTGGCATCAGAAGAGTTTGTATAATTTAATGCTGCACGGAAATCTCGTTTTTTAAGCATTGGAAGCACATCATCAAAAGACTGTCGATTGGATGACTTTTCACGAGCTAAGAAGATAAAACGCTCCAAAGTCACAGCTAAGCCAATCGCTAAAACAATCCCAATTGGGTACATGAAAGTACCACCTTCTTGAAAAAATCGAATAATTGTGTCCATTTATACGCCCCTATATTTTTATGTAGTTATTATTTTAATATTATTAAAAATAACGTTTACACTTTAGATAAACGTCAGTATGTGTCGGTTAATTGCTGCCAGTATACTAATACAAAAACACTAATTCTATTTATTTAGTTTCGTATTCATCCGGAGTATAAGAATCTTTTTGCTGGAAGTGCTCTAAATACTCAACCTCTCTTTGCATACTCTTACGACTAATAGGCTTTATCCAATGCTGACGATAACTTTTTATTGGAACAAAAAGCTGGCCTGCACCAGGNGCTGGTTGCCATGGAGTAACAAATAAAACATTAGGCTCTTCACTATTGCCTTGGATTGATATTCCATCCAATCTAATAACGTCTGCACTTTGCGCAGAAATAATTGGAAAAATAATTAAAGCTATAAACCCTATTTTCATTATTCTTCACCTGCTAACTGAGGCTGAGCATTACCATCAAACGACTTTATACTTTCTTCAGAGCCGTTCTTTTTAATATCCAAAGTCATTCTCTGCTCTTCAGGGACACGACGCTTAAGGCCTACAACCCATGATTCAACCGTACTGTCATTAGGAGCACCTTCGATATTATTTAATGCGACAAGGTAACTTTGATAATAAAATAAAGCCGTCACTTCATCATGGAGATATAAATCTGATAAAACGCCTAAATTATACAAACTACGAATATCAGAAGAATCACATTCAATCGCATTCAAATAGGCTGTTTTTGCATCTTCAAATTTCCCTTGTTCACGCAAGATTACGCCCTTCAGCGATAACGACTGACAAAACTGATTATCAATAACTAATGCTTTATCAACACTGACAAGACTATCGTCATATTTCTCTAGCGATAACTGCGCAATTGCTAAATTCGTCCATGGACCCGCATAATTTGGGTACTTATTTGTAATCTCGAGCAGTAACTGCTCAGACTCTTTGAANTCTTCTTCTTTTAATAACGCTAATGCATTCGAAAACATGTTCGTTAATTCAAGGGGTAANGCTGCTTCAACTGGAGAATTAGCCTCAANGACCTTTNGCTCTGGTTTTGACTGCAAAACACTGCAGCCACTTAAGCCAATTATTAGCAGCAAAGAAACAATTTTTAGGGCTTTAGCGAATGGCATCGACATAACTCACCTTTTTCTCATATTTTGCGTACTGCGCAGGCATTAATTTAGCCAAGGAGGCAAAACTTTTTCTCACCCACTGATCATACAGCCCATCAAACGTACGCCCTGCATTTGTTTGATGTACTTCAATAGCTGCTTCTTCCAAAGGAAAGGCTTCGTCTTCTAGTAAATAACCATATTCTTCCAGTGCTAGCTCATCCAAGCCATCTGGACGCTCAGATTCTAGTAATCGCTGACTAAACTGATTATACAGCTCGGCAATTCGATACGTCGCAGACGTTGTATATTCCAGCACACCAATTTTTACTGCTTGCGTATAACGATCAAGTGCCGCCTTCATACGTTTATTTTTACGATCAATACTTTTTGCTAAAGGTAGCGTAATTTTAATTTTGTCGTATTTAATACGTTCATTTTCGGCAAGCTCATAAGACGCTTTAGCGGCTAAATATTTTGAGCGATCTGTCTTATCTTGTTTCGCACCTAGGTGTAGCCACACCATTTTATTCATCCAGAATAAACGTTTGATATCTTCACCTTGAGCTAGGTAAATTTG
This sequence comes from Oleispira sp., assembly GCA_002708475.1. GTDB lineage: Bacteria > Pseudomonadota > Gammaproteobacteria > Pseudomonadales > Oceanobacteraceae > Oleispira. Next base: position 42,559 of record PAOL01000051.1, read on the forward strand.
ATCTAACTTGAAGTGTGCTTCAACCGCCGCATTAAACGGACGCTTATAATCATGGGCATATCGTTTATACATGATAAGTGCGCTATCTAAATCATTGGCTTTTTCATAATATTGAGCGGATTGAAATAAAGCGATACGCTGTTGCTCTTTATTACTTCCTTGTTTCCATATTAACTGCAATTCATCCGCAGCCTTAGCCCACTCATCCTGACTCTCATAAGCAATAATTAGCTTTGATGGGATATCTTTTACTAAACGATGCTGCGGATAACGTTTTCTGAAATCTAATAAAACGGGGACTGCCTGATCGTATTTCTTTTCTTCCATCAATAAAGTTGCCGCATCAAACTCAGCACTTACTTTAATATCACTTTCAGGAACAAGAGCTCCAATACGAAGCCAATTACTGACCGCTAACGCATTATTACCCTGTTGTTTTGCTGCTTCCCCTTGTTTATAAATGGAAGCCGCTAATTTTTCACGTAAATCCTTACGCGCTTTCGAGGTAATTTTCTTGTATTTCAATGCATCTAAAATTGAAGATTCTGCCAACGGATAATTTTCTAGATAGAAACTAGAATGGCCACTAACTAATGCTGCTCCATATTCATGGCGAGCGGAAAGCTCGCCTTCTGCCGTTTTTGCCAACATAGCCGTTTTAAGTGCTTGCTCATAATACTGATCAGCAAGTAGCATTTCTGAGGTATTAACCAACACTTGGCCACGCCTTGGATCGTTAGGAAATTCAGTAACAAAACGCATCGCACTGGCTACCGTCAATTGTCGCCAAACAGCTTTATCCGACTTTTTAGGCCTATGTTTACTGTACGTAAGAATAGCGGCATAACCTGACTCAGCGGCCTTTTCATCATTCGGGTATTGATAAGCAACTATCTCATAGTGATCTTTTGCAAGAGGATACTGACGCAGTTGATAAGCCACCTCCGCTAATAGGAAGTGCGCCTTAGCTGTATCTTCCGCCATTGGAAAACTCCGGATATATTCGCCATACCAATCAATTGCTTCTTGAAGTCGAGCCTTCTTCTCACCGGCATTAGAAATTCTTTGCCCCCAAGCATGATTAAAGCGTGCTAGATCCCAAATATAATTAGAGAGAGAAGGCTTAAGAGGTTCTCTTACATCTTCGCCATGCAGTAGCCAATAATCACCACCAACACCGTAAGTATTTACAAAGATTTTCTTATGCTTACGCAGAAGCACCGAATAACCTGCTTTCTCATAACCTTCAACAATACGCTTATAAAAATCAGGAGCCAAAATATCATTAGGGTAACGTTTGACAAATGCCCTTAAAGTAGACGCACCACTTTTATAATATTTTTTATCGTAATACTGATTTGCTAGCGCGTTATATAGCAGGTGCTCATAATGTCTATGTCCAAGCTGCTGATAAAACTCATCAACTTCTTTCCAACCGCCAAGATAGTCAAAAGTGATAGCCATAATACTTAAGATATCGCTGAGCATATTTTTCTGGCTCTGGGTCGCATTACCAAAATCACTTTCACTTGGAAATTCATTATCTAAAACCGTCGTAAATGAAATTAATGATTCGTCGTAATGATTTTGTTTAAACTGAGACCATGCTTTTAAATACTGTGCGCTAAGATAAAACTTATTTTGACCATCTCCACGCTCAATCAGACGCTGATAAGANGATTCGGCAAGATTATAAAGTCCGTTAGCATAATACACCTCACCAAGACGGAATAAAGACTCTAGAAAATAATCAGATCGGGGGTATAGCTCAACTAATTGCTCTAAAACTCGAATTGTTTCGAAAGGCTCCCCTGCCAGAGAATAGGCTTTCGCTAATTGATAAAGGGCAACATCGTTATCATTACGATCTGGGTATTCCAATAGCAATCGTTCATAATCAGCAATTGATTCCAGACCTAATACAGCAACTTTACTTTGTTCCGCCGCTAAGAAGTCTTCACCACTATCCCATAAGAGTTCATCTTTTTGTAAGCGTAAATTTGCAATGCGATGATGTGTTCTTACTCGTAATTCGGCATTATTTGAGACTTCTAAGTATTTATTATATTTCTCCATAACATCATCATGAGTAATATCATGAATTATGTTTGGTGTGGTATTAACACTTAGAACTTTGACATTGTTCAATGTTTGATCTGATAANTCATCAGATTTACTTAATGCATCAAACAAACTGCATGCAAGTAGAAACTGACTCAGACATAAAACAAACAATAGTTTAAACATTATTGACGCGCCTCTTTCGCAGACACATCACCAAGCGCTAATCTTCGTTGTAATGCTTCATCATATAAACGTGCAATCGATAATCGAGACTGAGCCAAATAATCTTTAATACGCTTTTGTTGAGATAATAAATAATCTTGTGCTTTTAGTACCAAGCGATTACGAACTACCATTCTGTCTTCTTCAGTTTTATTTCTTAATGCTGATGTGCTCAAGAGTAAATCATCAACTCTATCTTCTAAGCCATGCCAGGACGATACCGACCATTTATCCGCCAATTTTGTTTCTTCCAACTGTTTCTTTGCTTCTGAGATATAACGTTTGGTATTAATTAAATCACTCTGCAACTGCCACTGCATCTTTGGCTTCATTTCATTCATTTGCCATAGCAATAATCCATTCACACGAGACAAACGCTGCTTATANGAATCAACATTTCTAGTAGCAGTATTTAGCTTAATAAGCTTCTCTAGGTTAAGCGTAGAGCTGGATAATGTTTCTAAACTGCTACGTTGTTCTATTGTCGGTAAAGAAAATATATTATCAGAAGAATCGTTAAATATTTTCAGTAAGGCATCATATGCACTATTTGATTCAACAATCGTACGTTCCGCCTTCTCAAACTGCGGATTTAAATTACGAGTTATTGCTTCAGACTTCCTACTTTGGAGCATTCCCTTCCATAATTTTAAATCACGTTCTTTTTCTTTTAAGTATCGAGTTATAATATCCAGATCCCGATACTCGCCCAAGCCATTTACCATCGAGTCTTCTGATAGCATTTGATGTAATAAACCTGAGACATCACTAAAGGGTAACGTTGTATCAATTTTAGATTGCCAGCCCCAGCGAAGATCAGTCTGTACTGAAATCCATGAATCCAACCAACTAGCATCTTCAACTTCATGCTGAGTAGATATTATGAATTGGTCCATTAAAAGTAATCTTTTTTCTATCGATTCATAACTTTTAATCGCCTGAGTGTAAGCTTTCATTAATTCAAATACTTGGGGAAGGCCGAGCATTGATTCCATTACATCAGGATCAAACAAATTAAAACGAGTTTGAAGTTCTCGCCAAGGCTGAAGTGCCTTTTCATAATCCCCCTGTTCAACACTGGCCCAGCCATACTGCAATAAGGCAGCGGGAGTATAAGGCCCTTCTAAGCTAATTAATTTGAGATATTTCATNGCTGATCGATTCTGACCAAGTTCAAGGAAATAAATCGCTGATATTAGGTTTATTCGATCCCGTAGATGTTTTGCTTCTTGAGTTTCAGGCAAGTAGAAGGTTGCATCTTCAATCAAGAGATTTAAACTNCGGCCAGTACTGTTACCANTCATCATCGCAATAATATAATTATGGCGAGCATAGCCCGTCCAAATAGAATCACGCGTCATACCTGCTATTATANTTTGTGCTTTTGAGTGTTCACCAAGCTCCATATAAGCAGATGCCTTCATAAACTTTGATTCTAGCTGAACATCAAGATTTATTTTCAACGGGTCTATTTGATCAAGGCTGTAAATAACATTAGAAAACTCGCCTAAATCAAACCATTTACGAGCCAAATAAAACCAAGACTTTGACGAAGGTTCTCCGCCTTTTTGCTTTATTTTTTCAAAAATTTCTTGGGCTTGCACATTAAGACCTAACGAAAGCAACATGGCTGCTTCCATGACATCAAGCTCTTTACCTAATGCATTACTGTTACGTAACTGCATTAAACGGGTCATTGCCGATGGGTAATCTTCTGTTAAATAATAAAAATAATATTCCCCTTTTTTAAGGCGAATTATTTCCTCCTCAGATGAAAGTGCATTCACCTGAGGTATTCCAATTAACAAACAGCAAACAAAGATCAAANATTTCATCTTGTTACCATTGACTAATAATTAGGTCGGCACTATTCATTTCTTTCTTATCTTGAATTTTAAATTCGATATAAAGAGGCTGATCGTGTTTTTCTATTTGTTTCTCAACCGTAAGTTCACGAGCTTGTCCGTTATGATCAACACCTTTAGCAATAGCTCTAATAGTATGCAGACCTGGGCCCAGGTTTAAATCTTTCAAAGGCTGAATTGCCCCTTGACGCAAAGCATCAACTTGTCGCTCTGTGTAGAGGTATTGAATTGGTTGTCTATCATCAACTAAAACATTGATAGAATATGGCTCAAAAAACTCACCATTAGTTAAAGACAGAAACACCGATGCTTGAGTTGTCGCTGGACTTAATAAATCTTCTTCCAACTGNTATAGATCTCGNTTCAATTGCAATACTGATTGCTTNACCGTAAGCGCTTTCTGTCTGACTTCACTCGATGTTTGNGGCATTTCAGCTTGTAAACTTACTGATACNGCTAAAAGCAGNANCGNATATAAANAACGCATTATTTANTTCCTTCNNGTAACCATTGCTTNTGCTGNAGCCANTTTTCTANCACNCCAGCCACTTCATCCCTTTGTTCNTCNATCTCATCTATAAATAAATGATCTAAAACTCCATTAGGGGAAATGAGCATAACTGCTGGATTAGGCTGAAATAGCCAAGCCTGCTTATTATTCGCATTATATCTCAAAACAGGCAGGCGCGACCAAGGCGCTTTATAATCATCATCAGACTGCCAAATAAACCATACCACTAGATTATCGAGCGCCCTGCTTTCAGCAAGGTAAATCCAGTCAATTAAACGCTCTGAGCATTCATCACAGTCATCTAACCAGATCAACATGACAGGTTTACCAATTTGTTCTGATAGTCGTTGCGGAGCACCGTTTTCGCTCGGCATAACAAAATCTGGGACAAGATCCCCTGGTTCTATTGCTTGTACGCTAGAAAAAGTGGTGAATATTATTAGTAATAGTGGCCAAATTCTAAAGACCATTGGTAACCCTTGTCAGAATTAATCTGATGTAGACGTTTATCATCAATATCACAAAAAATTGCATTAGCTGCATACTACTCACCTTCTTGATTAGGCATATGTTTTTATTTTTATTATCCCTAACAATTGGAACTAGTGTACACATTAGCCAAAAGATTGTCAGTCCTTTGGCTTACAAAAAGTTACAGAAAAGTAAGTAATCTACTTACTCATCTCCTTCATTGCCTTTTCAAGGCCTTCTAGAGTCAATGAATACATCTGATCTTCAACAATTTGCTTAATAATTCCTAAAGACCCACCATTTCCCCAGTGACTTTCAGGGGCAGGATTAATCCAAACGACTTTATCAAACTTGTCTTTTACTCGCTGTAACCAAACAGCACCCGCCTCATCATTCCAATGCTCAACACTGCCTCCGGTATGAGTTACCTCATAAGGAGCCATCATCGCGTCACCAATAAAAATCACTTTATAGTCACTAGTGTACTTATTCAGCAAGTCCCAAGTTAAGGTTTGCTCATTGGTACGGCGGATATTATTTTTCCATACAGATTCATATAAACAGTTATGGAAATAGAAGGTTTCCATATGTTTAAATTCGGAGCGTGCGGCAGAAAACAATTCTTCACACACTTTGACGTGAGGATCCATCGAGCCGCCAATATCAAAAAACAGTAACACCTTCACTGCATTATGACGCTCTGGAACCAGTTTCAGATCAAGATAACCCGCATTACGAGCCGTTGAAGCAATCGTATCATCCAAATCTAATTTATCAGCGGCACCGGTGCGGGCGAATTTTCTTAACCGTCGCAAAGCTACCTTAATGTTACGAATACCTAATTGAATTGAATCATCTAGATCTTTGTAGTTTCTTTTTTCCCAGACTTTTACCGCTTTCTTATGTCGCGACTGACCTTGCTCAATTCGAAAGCCTTCAGGGTTAAAACCATTAGCGCCAAAAGGTGATGTACCTCCAGTACCAATATTTTTATTGCCACCTTGATGGCGTTTTTTCTGATTTTCTAAGCGCTCTTGAAAGGCCTTAATGATTTCATCTAAGCCACCAAGGGCTTTGATCGCATCCATTTCTTCCTGACTCATGATGCGTTCCATTTCTTTGCGCATCCAGTCGTCTGGAATCGAAGGGTCGTCCATAGCTAAGTCTAAGCTTTCAATGCCCTCAAAATAATGCCCAAACGCCTTATCGAAGCGATCATAATGACGCTCATCTTTTACCAAGCACATTTTGGCTAACGTATAAAAATCGTCCACATCAGCAAAAGCTAAGTTTTTCTCAACCATTGCGATTAGATCTAGGTATTCACTTACGGAACAAGGCACTTTGGCCTTTCGTACCGTCATAAAAAAATCGATGAACATATCGAATCCTTACAGTTTGCGACCGAAGAAATTAACCTCGGCGACGACTCATAAAGGCCAGCTTTTCTAGTAGCTGTACGTCTTGCTCATTTTTAACCAAAGCTCCAGCCATCGGCGGAATTGCTTTTGTCCTATCAGTATCACGTAGAAGATCAACACCAATCTCATCAGCCATCAATAACTTTAACCAATCAATTAATTCAGATGTAGAAGGTTTTTTCTTCAAACCAGGGACTTTACGGATATCAAAAAAGACTTCCATCGCTTCTTTTACCAAAGACGCTTGGATATTAGGATAGTGAACATCCACAATTTTCATCATGGTTTCTTTAGATGGGAAATCGATATAGTGGAAGAAGCAACGACGCAAGAAAGCATCTGGAAGCTCTTTTTCATTATTGCTGGTAATTAAGATGATTGGGCGATGCTTTGCTACGATACGTTCTTGAGTTTCGTAGCAATAGAACTCCATTTTATCGAGCTCTAATAGTAAGTCATTTGGAAATTCGATATCCGCTTTATCAATTTCATCAATCAATAGAACAACAGGTTTATCTGCAGTGAAAGCTTCCCAAAGCTTACCTTTAACAATGTAATTCTTAATATCATGGACTTTATCATTGCCCAACTGCGAATCACGTAAACGCGACACCGCATCATACTCATACAAACCTTGATGAGCTTTGGTCGTACTTTTG
>PAOL01000052.1 GCA_002708475.1 Oleispira sp.
GCTTTTTTATATAATCAATTCTTAAATCAACCCCTAGGTGATATAGGTTTTAATTATGCAAAGAGGCAGCGCAATATTCCTATCGTAATATCTCAACAGGAAGTCCAAGCCATACTCAAACAGATGTCTCAGCGTTATCGTATGATCTTTTCGTCACAGTTTCGCGACTGAATTATTACGCGCCGGTCGTGATATACGAACAGTTCAAGAACTGTTAGGCCACAGCGATGTATCAACAACACAAATCTATACCCACGTTTTAGGTCAGCATTTTGCAGGTACGAATAGCCCGCTTGATAACCTAGTTTTATAGTGAGTGATGCTAGATAGTGGTGCAGGTAACGATGTTCTAATTTGCTGATTGTTTTATGATCAGTTCGTTTGGTAATCCTGTGTAAAATGTCTCTATACGGGGGGTTAACCTTCTGAATTCTAAGCATTTCTATTTTTAATCTAGGAATTATTAGCGGCCTAAGTATACTGGTTGTAAAATTCTATCCGCGTAGCGCTATATCCGTGACATTCGAGATATTCGTGTTACTCATCATCAGGGGATAAAGGTATTAATGGCGAATAAAGAATATAACGCTCAGTCGATCGAGGTCCTTAGCGGCCTTGATCCTGTGCGCAAACGCCCAGGGATGTATACAGATACAACCCGTCCTAACCATTTGGCGCAAGAGGTTATCGATAACTCGGTGGATGAGGCCTTAGCGGGTCATGCCACTGAAATCACGGTAACGGTGCACGAAGACGGTTCGTTAACGACGGTCGATGATGGCCGTGGTATGCCAACTGATATACACCCAGAGCATGGNGTGTCTGGTGTTGAGCTGATTTTAACCAAGCTTCATGCCGGTGGTAAGTTCACTAACGACAACTATCAGTTCTCGGGTGGTTTGCACGGGGTGGGTATTTCGGTCGTAAACGCATTATCGACCTTGCTGGAAGTTAAAATCTGGCGCGGTGGTGAAGTAAAGCGTATTGGTTTTCAAAACGGTGATAAAGCGCTGGAATTAGAAACCATCGATACGTGTGGTAAAAAACGAACGGGTACCAGTGTTCGTTTTAAGCCTGACCCTAAATATTTCGATTCTCCTAAGTTTTCTATTCCACGTCTTAAGCACAACTTACGTGCAAAAGCGGTTCTGTGCCCTGGCTTAAAGATTACTTTCAAAGCCCCTAATGCTGAAGATAATGCTGAGTGGTATTACGAAGATGGTCTAAAAGACTATCTGAAAATTCACGGTGCGGGTTTGGATGTTTTACCGAAAGAACCTTTTACTGGTGCAATGCAGGGTAAAACTGAAGCAGCTGACTGGGCGGTTTTTTGGCTACCAGAAGGTGGTGAATGCATTCAAGAAAGCTACGTGAATTTGATTCCAACCGCTCAGGGTGGAACACACGTAAACGGTTTCCGTTCGGGTTTGCTTGATGCGATTCGTGAGTTTTGTGAATTCCGTAATTTATTGCCTCGTGGTGTGAAGTTAACGCCCGATGATATTTGGGATCGTTGTTCGTATGTTTTATCTGCGAAATTAGCCGACCCTCAATTTTCGGGTCAGACCAAAGAGCGCTTGTCTTCTCGTGAAGCGTCGGCGTTTGTTTCGGGTGTCACGAAAGATGCATTTGGTCTTTGGCTAAATGAACATACTAACGATGCTGAGCTGCTTGCGGAAATGGCGATTGCTAGTGCGCAAAATCGTTTACGCAAAGCGAAAAAAGTTTCCCGTAAAAAGATTACTCAAGGTCCTGCATTGCCGGGTAAGTTGGCAGATTGTACAAGCCAAGATTCTGCTCGCACTGAAATATTTTTGGTGGAAGGTGACTCTGCTGGCGGCTCGGCTAAGCAAGCACGAGATCGTGTGTTCCAAGCGATTATGCCGTTACGAGGAAAAATCTTAAATACGTGGGAAGTCGACTCGGGTCAGATTTTAAGTTCTGAAGAAATTCATAATATTGCTGTCGCATTAGATATCGATCCTGCGGCTGATAATTTAGACAGCTTACGTTACGGTAAAGTTTGTATCCTTGCCGATGCCGACTCAGATGGTCTGCACATTGCCACATTGTTATGTGCGCTGTTCGTACGTCACTTCCGTTTATTAGTAGAGCAAGGACACGTTTATGTTGCCATGCCACCTTTGTATCGTATCGATATTGGTAAAGAAGTTTTCTACGCGCTAGACGAAGCTGAGAAAAATGGCATTTTAGAACGTCTTCAAGCTGAGAAAAAACGTGGCAAGCCAAATGTACAGCGATTTAAAGGTTTGGGTGAGATGAATCCACTTCAGTTACGTGAAACCACTATGGATCCGAATACCCGACGCCTAGTGCGCCTTTCGTTAGACGAAGGCGATGGCACGATGGAAATGATGGATATGTTGCTATCGAAAAAACGCGCAGCCGATCGTAAAAGTTGGTTGGAAGATAGTGGCAATCAGGCTGAAATTAATTAAGGACTGGGCTTTAAAAAATGACTGATATTATTGATGAGTCTGGCAGTTCAAGCAGCTACCTAGACGATGGCGTTGAAAGCCAAACGCTAAAAAATTATACCGAGAGTGCGTACCTAAATTATTCTATGTACGTAATTCTTGACCGCGCCTTGCCACACATTGGTGATGGTTTAAAACCGGTTCAGCGTCGTATTACATACGCCATGAGCGAGCTNGGTTTAAANTCTACNGCNAAGCATAAAAAATCNGCCCGTACCGTCGGTGACGTATTAGGTAAGTATCACCCACACGGTGATAGTGCGTGTTATGAAGCGATGGTATTAATGGCGCAGCCATTCTCCTATCGCTATCCACTGGTCGATGGACAAGGTAACTGGGGTGCACCCGACGATCCTAAATCGTTCGCAGCCATGCGTTATACCGAAGCGAAATTAGCCAAGTATGCCGATTCTTTATTATCAGAATTGGGCCAAGGTACGGTTGATTGGCAACCAAACTTTGATGGCACGATGGAAGAGCCGTGTGTGCTTCCTGCGCGCCTGCCTAACTTATTATTAAACGGTACTACGGGTATTGCGGTAGGTATGGCGACGGATGTTCCGCCGCATAACTTACGTGAAGTAGCCAGCGCGTGTATTCATTTATTAGATGAACCGAAAGCGGATATTGACGCGGTACTTGAACATATTCAAGCACCAGACTTCCCGACTGACGCTGAAATCATTACGCCAAAATCTGAAATTAAAAAGATGTACCGTTCGGGCAGAGGCTCGATAAAAATGCGTGCCGTCTATGAAATGGAAGATGGCGATATTGTTATCACTGCGTTACCGCATCAGGTTTCTGGTGCCAAGATTTTAGAACAAATCGCTGCGCAAATGACAGCGAAAAAATTACCGCTGGTGACTGATTTACGTGATGAATCTGATCACGAAAATCCAACCCGCTTGGTGATTATTCCTAAATCGAATCGAGTTGATATCGAAGCGTTAATGGCGCACTTATTTGCCACTACCGATTTAGAGCGTAGTTATCGTGTAAACATGAATGTGATCGGCCTAGACGGTCGCCCACAAGTAAAAGATTTACGCTCGATGTTGGTTGAATGGTTAGAGTTTAGAACTCAAACGGTTCGTCGTCGTTTGCAGCATCGCTTAGATAAAGTATTAGCGCGTTTGCACATCTTACAAGGTTTGATGGTTGCGTTTTTAAACATCGATGAAGTCATCGAAATTATTCGCACTGAAGAAAAACCAAAAATTGTATTAATGGATCGCTTCGGTTTAACCGATACGCAAGCGGAATCCATTTTAGAATTAAAACTTCGTCATCTTGCTAAATTAGAAGANATGAAAATTCGTGGCGAGCAAGACGAATTAGAAAAAGAACGTGATCAACTAGAAAAAATCCTAGGCAGCGATCGTCGTTTGAAAACTTTAATTAAGAAAGAGCTGGCCGCTGACGCAGAATTATTCGGCGACGATCGCCGNTCGCCAGTCGTTGCCCGTAACGAAGCGAAGGCGTTCTCTGAAACAGATTTGTTAGGTAGTGACCCTGTAACGGTTGTGATTTCTGATAAGGGTTGGGTACGCGCGGCGAAAGGCCATGACGTCGACGTAGAAGGCTTAAGCTATAAATCCGGTGATAANTATTTATTATCTTGTACGGGTAAGAGTAATCAGAATGCCATTTTCATTGATGATGGAGGCCGAGCGTACTCTGTACAAACTCATACATTGCCGTCAGCACGAGGGCAGGGCGAGCCGTTATCGGGCCGTCTAACGGTTCCCGCAGGTATGGGCTTTAAAGGCTTAGTAATGGGGCCTGATGAAGATCATTATTTAATGGCAACGGATGCGGGTTATGGATTTATAACTCAGTTGAAAGATATTCAAACCAAAAACAAAGCCGGTAAGGCGATGTTGACGGTACCGACCAACGCTAAGGTATTAGCACCTGCTAAAATCGATGCTATCGAAAAAGCATGGATCGCCGCTATTAGTAACGAAGGCCGTATGTTGGTATTCCCTGCTGCCGATCTTCCTGTAATNGGTCGTGGNAAGGGTAATAAGATGATTAGCATTCCAGGGCCGCGTGCAAGCAGTCGTGAAGAGTTAATGGTCGCAGCGGTTGCCTTNANCGAAACTGATACCTTGTTGGTACATTCTGGTAAGCGTCATACTAAATTAAAGTTCTCAGATCTAGAGCATTACTTTGGTGANCGTGGACGCCGTGGTAATAAATTACCGCGCGGATTCCAGAATGTTGATACGGTTGAGATTGTGAAAAAAGAGAAGTAGCTTTAGTTAGTCGATCTTTAATTTCAATCGTAATTCAATAGAAAATAGAAGGCCCAATTGGTGAAAACTGGTTGGGCTTTTTTTTTGCTTATCATCTTTTGATATATTTCTACTTCTTGTCTGCTAAATCAATAAAGTGCTCTTCTAGCATCATGTATTCAGTTTTGGTTCTTTTTAATTCGTCTTCCAATTTTAATTGGTTATCATGATTGTCGAGCAAATCTAGAAACTGGCTTTCTAAAAAATCTTTTTCTGTCAGGGCTCTTTCTAGTGCAAATTCAACTTCTGAAATATCGTTGGCGATGGATTCAGTATTACTTTCGGAATTGCTGTTTTTTGATTCTTCTTCAAGCCTTATATATTCCTGCATGAGTTGTTCTAATTCACTATTTTGATTATCAATCTTACTCTTCTGATAAGAGATAGTTTCAGACATCTCATGTAGCTCATTTTTGGTATTAACCTGATCATCAATTTTTGATTTTAATTCGGTGTTTTCTTCATTCAACTGTATATTTCTTAACTTCTCAAGTTCATGCTGATCTTCGATAATTTTTAACTTAATAAGCTCTTGTTTTTGTTTAAGTAGTTTTTCTTCAATAAAGCTTAATCTATGATTTCCTTGTGAGATCTGCTTTCTTAAAATACTAACTGTATCTTCGTAAGCATCGGATTGAGCTTTAAGGCTAGCGAGCTGAGCCTTTATATAACGTTCTTTGGTTTCTTGATCTAAACTTTCATCTTGTTCAATCGTTTCTATTTCAGCCATTGCTTGCAGTTGCTGTTCATTAATCATCTTGAGATTAGCAATGCATTCTTGTTGAATTTTAAATTCGGCTTTTGCAGTGGTAGTTTCGCCATTATCCTTTTTATGCATCTCGATAATTTTTTTCAATTGCATAACTTTATTAGCTAAAAGTTCTTCATTAGAGATAGTCTTTCTAATTCTGAAGAAGATATACCCCCAGCTGATGAATAAAATCACTAGAAGGTTAACGCAAAAAAATATTAAAACCCCAAATTTTGACAAAGCAGTTCTCATTTTCATAAATCATAAATTGTTAACTAGTAAGTATAGAGCACTTTGGTGAGTAGCTAACAAAGCGCTGATACTAATAAAAAGGCATTAGTGTCACAAATGTCATGATGGTGGCGAGTCTGGCGTATTAGTAAGGCTGAGCTAATCTATAAAGAAGCATTGTTTTCGTTGAGGATGGTTATGCCATGTAAGAAAGAGTTACTTAATACGACTACATCTGTGTGGCAATCATTCAGTTCAGAGCAGTTCCTTGAAAGCGACTATATATTAGCTATTGAAGACCTTTTAATTTTGCAGTGGTTTTGCTGCCATTTATCGTCTAATCAACTGGTTGTACTTGGGATTGATCAGCATGTAGGTTATTTATTGGCTGAAGACATGTTTAAGTCGCCCATAAATACGCTCTCTGAAGACGATGAGCAGGATGCCGTGATTGAGTTAATGAATTGTATTTGCGGTCAGCTAGATCGTGATCATCCAGCAAATGAATGCTTTGAAAGACCCAAGTTATTAGAGGCTATAGAAATGAAGCGCTTTGTACGTAACCTTAATAAACTATCTGAGGTGACGGCTAAAATAGGAAATGAATATTTTTACATTGCAATATTTGACGGTAAGGATGAAAAAAGTGGCGGTGAAGTCGAATGAAGATACTCATTGTAGATGACAGTAAAGCTATGCAGCATATTGTGAAGCGGGGTTTAGAAAAATTAGGCTATGATGATTTGGAAATCGTGTTGGCTTCTAGTGGTATGGAAGCATTGGAATTAGCCAAGCAGTGGAAACCAAAATTAATTCTTTCTGATTGGCATATGCCTGAAATGACCGGAATCGAATTAATGGCTGAACTGAGTAAAGCCATGCTCGATATTGATATTGGCTTTGTTACGACAGAGTCTTCAGAAGAAAGAATAAAAGAGGCGAAAGATGCAGGTGCGCTTTTTGTTGTTAGTAAGCCATTTGATGTAGAAACTCTGCATAATGCTGTTTTACCAGTATTACAGAGTAAGGGAATAAAAAATCCAGACTTAGATATCGAGGGACCTGAATCATCAGAAACTCCGGCGGATGAAGAATTAACTCTTCCTAAAAGTGATTCTTTGCAAAAAGCACTCAAGCTTTTAACCGTTAAAGAAATTGAAGTTTCAACAACAGATATAGACGACCCTAAAAATAGCTGGCTGCCTTGTGTCATTGGATTGTTCGGTTTTGATAATCAAAAAAATATTAAAGTCGTTGTTGTATTTGATATTTTGGCAGCGATGATTTTAGGAACAAGTGAAGAATCAATGTCTAAAACACTTATGGACGCTGCTATTAATGAAAAGGTGATTCCTAAGAACGTTATTGCCAATTGCGAGCGAGCCTTACATATGATTAGCCTTGTTATTAATCGTGAGGTGAATAGTAAAGAATTGACCATGATTAGCATGTCTACTTTAACGACTAATGTTGATAAGTTAGCCGTGTTGGTCGGTAGAAAGGGGGTTACACGAATTGATTATGGTGTATCGAATGAAGATTATGATAATGGACGCATTATTATTTTATGCCCATAGATATTAAAGTGTTGTTTTTGTTATCAGAGAAGTGACATCTCTTTGTCATATTTTATTCATAATATAGTGCCAGATTAAAAATAACTGGACGTTTATAAATGAAATTTCAAAGCTCTATTCTGCTAACCGCTATTCTAAGTACGGCTTTAACTGCGTGTGGTGGATCATCTTCTTCATCTTCATCTTCATCTTCATCTTCATCTTCATCTTCATCTTCATCCTCTACAGAAGCTATTGAAGATCAAGCTCCTTTAGCTGATCAAGCGCCTTTAGCTGATCTCGGGATTGAGTGCGTAGCGGTTGATCAAGCCGTGGATGACACAAGTACTGGTACATTAGAATTAGCGTTGGTTGATTCTTATTTTTCAGGAAGTGAATTTGCGACGTCCTCAGCAGAAATTGTTAGTTACGATACCTGTTCTGATCGGTTGTACGTTGTAAATGCTCAAGATGCGAGCATTGATGTATTAGAGTTAGCTGCCAATACTAGCGCTCCTTCTAAAGTCAGTAATATCGATCTCTCTTTGGCTGCAGCGGACGCTGGTATTGAGATAGGCGCTGCGAATAGTGTGTCTGCCAAAATGGGCTTAGTTGCTGTTGCGATTGAAGCGAAGGTTAAGCAAGATGCTGGGATAATCGCTCTATACCGTTCAGATGACCTTTCTTTATTGGCAACATATTCTGCCGGTGCATTACCTGACATGGTAGCGTTAAGTGGTGATGCCCAAACAATTTTAACGGCGAATGAAGGTGAACCAAGTAGCGATTATACAAATGATCCAGAGGGTTCTGTGACGATTGTTGATATTTCTAATGGGTTTTCTAGCAGTGACGCCGTTGTTCATCAAGTTTTGTTCTCTGAGTTTAATGCCGCAGGTACCCGGTATTCTGAGCTAGGAGCTAACGTTAGAATCAGTGGTCCTACGGGTACGTCAGTAGCTCAAGATTTAGAGCCAGAATATCTTGCTTTAAGTGGTGACTATACGAAAGCGTATGTTGCTTTACAAGAAAACAACGCGATGGCAATTATTGATGTTGCTACGGCTCAAATTGATTCGATTAAAGGGCTGGGCGAAAAAAGTTGGAATGCAGCCAGCGGTAACGAATTAGATGCTTCCAATAAAGATGATGGCCCTGGTGAATTTGCTAGTTACGAACAACTTGTTGGCTTATACATGCCAGATACGGTTGCTAGCTTTAGCGTGGATGGCAGTGATTATATTATCTCAGCCAATGAAGGTGATGGTCGCGAATATATTTATACATCAACTCAACAGGCTTGTGATACTGCAAACCATACATGGGATGGTGATGAGTATGAAGTTGGTGGTGAGGATGAGGATGCGACAAAATATACGTCTGAATTAGATGACTGTATTTCTCATATTGATGAAGAGAGAGGAAAAGATATATTCGATTTGGTTGATGCATCGCATCCACTAAAAGCCGCATTGGATGATAATGATCAGCTTAAACGTATTAAAATTGTTGCTGATAAAGAAAGCTATACTGCAGAAGATAATATCGCTATTTTTGGTGGACGCTCTTTTTCTATCTGGAATGATCAGGCTGAATTAGTTTTTGATAGTGGTGATGATATAGCTAAAAAAGTGTTTGCTATGGATGCAGATAATTTTAATGCCACTAATGATAATAATGACCCTGCTGAAACGGCAGACAGTCGAAGTGATGACAAAGGAACTGAACCAGAAGCGGTAGAGGTTGCAGAGATAAATGGTAAGCAATATGCGTTTATTGGGCTGGAGCGCCAAGGCGGTATTATTGTTTATGACGTATCGGTTCCAGCAGCGCCAGTCTACCAATCGTATATCAATAACCGTGATTTTAGTGAACCTGTTTGTACCAGCGTAGATGATGGTGATTGCGACAATGATACCTATAATTCAGCAGCAGGGGATTTGGGGCCAGAGTCTATTGATTACTTTACTCGCGAAGGTAAACACTTTATTGCAGTAGGTAATGAAGTAAGCGGTACTACAACGGTATATCAACTTGTATTTAATTAATGGTTAAACAATAAAAAAGGGGGCTAATGTGATTATTAGCCCCCTTTTTTTATATCTGCTCTTATCTCTTTTATCGCCCTGAAAATTGATCTAGTCTGCTATATATAAGTCTGAAAAAACTCTAGAATAGCGTTATTAGCTTAATACTCGGGTGATGCATGCAAGACGAATTTTATATTGAAGATATGGCCATGTGGGACAGTAAACTGTTCATTAGCCATTACCCAGCCCATGAAGAGACTGCTACCGAATTAAAAAATGTGCTTTATGAAATTAAAAACCAGCAAGCAAGCCAAATTGATAGTGAAGTTGCTGTGTTTGCAAAGCATGCCTTGTTTGAAAGTGAACTCAATTTGTTAACCCAGCCTTATGAGCCTTTACAGCAGTTAAAAGCTTATGTTGAAGACTTGATTGGTACAATCGCGTATGCGGTTAATGAACCATTTTGGCCAGAGGGTGCTCAGGCACAAGTTGATGTTGTGGAATCTTGGTATCACATTACGCAAAATGGTGGATATCACGATACGCATTCACACCCTAACTGTTCTTGGTGTGGTATTTATTACCTTCAAGAAGGCGAAAGCAGTATTGATGGCCGCAATGGTGTGAATCGTTTTTACGATCCTCGCCATGGCGCAGACCACTACCAAGATGCCGGTACTGCATACTTAAGTGCCGATGGTTTTATGGACTTTTCGCCATTAGCAGGCCAGGTCATAATTTTCCCTTCGTATTTAAAACATGCAGCTATGCCGTATTTTGGCAAAACTGATCGTATTGTTTTAGCGTTTAACTGTCAGGTTAATGCAAAAACTTAACGATGTTTGGAGGAATTGAACTGAACATTAAAGGAATGAATGCAGTTCTATTCTTACCATCTATTCTGGTTACTAATGGTATCTATTAAGCAGTAGTATTTTTTATTAATAGTGATAATGTGAATGAAAATAATTTTAATAATTCATTTGAAATCACTGGCGAGCCATTATGTTTAAAATAAAAGTAGAGCGTATCGTAAAGCGTCCAATTGAGGATGTGTTTGAGGCAATTAGCGACCACGGCAGTTATGCAAAATTTCCATCTGTTGGTATTGCTCATTTACTGAATGAAGGCGACGAAGAAAAAAATGGTAAGGGCGCTTTAAGAACGGTTGAAACAGGGGCTTTCAAAGTATGGGAACGTATAACCGCTTTTGAAAGACCTGTTCATATGCAATATTTAATTGAGCAAGCTAAGCCGATTAAAATGGATCACTATAAAGGCATTATCGACCTAAAAGATTTGGGCGATGGAACAACACATGTTACCTGGGTATCAGAAGGTAAAATGTGTGTTCCTCTTATTGGAAGCTTTTTCGATAAGAAAATGAATAAGCAAGGTACTGCTGTTTTTCACAGTATGCTTAAGTCGATAGAATCGCGTTAGACTGTGATAGTTAGATTTTAGTTAGCGATAATTATTTGTTCTCAATCATTGCTTTTGCCATCGCGAGTATACTTTCTGGGTGTATGTTCGAAAGCAATGTGTAACTAATACCATCGTGGCTAAATTTTAATGTTGTAAAGGCAGGGAGCTGATTTAATACAGCCTGTGTTTTCCCTAAAGCTAATGGGACACCCATAACGGACTTGTTTGAATGCAGTGGTGTAATGTCATTACTTGGTGACGTCGTAGTAATTAAGAAAAAATCATTGCTGTAATAATAGGCAGCGGAATTTTTAGAGTTTTCTTTTTGATAATACTTTTTCTTTGAAAAGTCCCACGCATTCTTTGTATCTTCAGGCCATACGATATTTTTGCTAACTTGTTTTTTTAACTGCTCTTTCGATAAACCTTTCTCGCTAAAATCCCAAGATGTTATTTTTCCATCTTTTATCAAGTTATTTGTTGATAAATCGATACTGGGAAGTAGTAGAGAACTCTTGTTAAATTCAATCTCCGTGTTTGTGACTTTAGCTTCTGTAGAATCGCTAAAAATAAAGTTAGCCTGCATAAATAAAGAGTAATGATAGTCAACAAACCCTTCTATTTTTTGCAGTTGATAATTGTCTTCCGCCGCTTTGAACTCAATACCCACAGATAATCTATCTGCAACAAGAATAGAGGGTGTAAATTCTTGTGGGTAATGTTCTTTGTTATACATGTAAATGCCTTTAATGCGCGCTTTAGCATTCTTTTTTTCGAAAGGTTTAAGGCCTTTGATTTGTAATGCGTTTTGATTACGAACGTCATACAAGGTGATCGTGTTATTGCTATAGCTAGCTTCATATCCTTTTAAGGTTTCTGGCTGAGTAACAACTTGATAAAAACTGTCAGGGCTTTTAAAAGTAATATCGCTAACAATGGGCGTTATTTGTTTTTCTGTAGAAGAAGCCGAGATAGTTGTATTGGAAAATACTAACTCACTTGTTGCTTGGTAATTATCAAGCGTGCTTAGATTTTTATACGTGCGGTCAATCCAGAAACGGTCTTCGCTGTTGGTTTCAGCATTAACATTAGCGAAGCTTTGTGCAGAAAAAATTGCAGAACTAAGACTGATAGTCGCTAGTCCTGCGATTTTTATTAAAGAACGAATATCCATATTGTAGCCTTTAAATTATAGGTTATTACTTAACGTTAATCGATAAGTTGAAAACGTGCAATAACTTCCCCTCCAATTTCTACTGTCTCAGCAAACATGTCAGCGGGGCGTACCCAAGTTGAGGGTTCTTCATCGGCGTAGCGCGTTTCGTAAACAACAAACCACTCTTCTGTTTCGCTATGGCGAGCAATGTCTATTACTTGGTATTCAGCACCTTTGTAATGGCGATAAAGGCCCTTCTTAATGTCGGGTTTTCTTTCTGAGCGACTAGAGTTTTCATTGATGACTTGTTTATTAATAGAGTTCACTACTTTGCGCCTTCGCTAGTCTTTTTCTTAGCGGCTTCTATTTCGTTAAACCGTGCTAGTTGTTCTGGTGTCGCTTTTTGTTGATGTTTGTCTTTCCATTCTGAGTACGGCATACCATAAACAAGTTCACGCGCATCTTCGTAATCAATTTCAATACCACGCTCTTCGCCAGCTGCTTTGTACCATTTTGATAGGCAGTTACGACAAAACCCAGCAAGGTTCATTAGATCGATGTTTTGTGCGTCTTTACGTTCATCTAGGTGGGCTAATAAGCGACGGAAAGCAGCGGCTTCTAGTTCGATGTTTGATTCTAATTTTGACATAAGAAATTTCCTATCTATTCTCTGCGTGGTACTTCACTTTTAAAAGTGCTGGTAGCCCATTATCGTATTTTTTAAAGGTTGTCCGTTTAATATAAGCCAGTCAGAGCTTTTTTCTTGGACTTGGCCAATACAGTGGCAGCCTAAATTAATTAGTGTTTCTTTAGCGTCTTGTGGGGCGGTAAATAATAGCTGATAGTCATCACCACCTGATAGTGCCAATTCTAACGCAGCCTCTTTCCCATGTAGAGCGATTGCCCGTTTATTGATGGGAATGTCGGCAGTGGCGAAGTTTAAACAAACGTCTGAAGCTTTGGCGATATGTGAGCCATCTTGTAATAGCCCATCTGAAATATCCATGGCGCTACTTGCGATGCCAATAAGCTTTTGCCCTAATGCAATTTGGGCTTGTGGATAATAGTATGCTGTGGCGAGTTCAGAATCGTGGGAATCACACGTATTTTCTATAAAGGCACTCGGGTTCGCTAAAATACTATCGAGAGCTGCAGCGGATTTTCCAATCTCTCCACTGAGCCAAATACCATCGCCTATTTGCGCTTTGTTTCGGGTTAAGGCGCTTCCGCTAGGAACAATACCTTGAACTTGTATTGTGATGACAAGAGTAGGGCTAGAGGTTGTGTCACCACCGATAAGAGAGATGTCATATTCATTTGCACAGGTATGAAGGCCTTTGCTAAATGATTCTAGCCAAGTCTGATTGGTATTTTTTGGTAGGCTTAAAGCAAGGTGAAACGCTTGAGGTTTTGCCCCCATGGCGGCTAGATCACTAATAGCGCAACGCAAAGCGCGCTGTGCTATTAGTTGCGCTGGAGCACTAGCGGGAAAATGAACATCAGCAACTTGAGTATCAATACTCTGTACTAAGTCATAACCGTTAGGCACCTTAACGATGGAGGCGTCGTCACCGACCGCACAAATAATATCATCATTATTTTGCGGCCAATTAAAACAGTGTTTAATTAATTCAAACTCTGTCAGCACGATCGTCTACCTAACGTTAATTTTTATAAAAGTTTAAGACTTTTTCATCGAAAGTGTATTTTTACTTTCGCTAGTCTTACCACCTTTGGTTTTAATTTTTGCCGAAGGTACTTTAAATACAGGCTTGGTTGTTTTGCTTCTTGCGGTTTTGGGTTTCGCATTTGCATTAGGTTGTTTAACTTCAACCGTGCGAACCTGTTGTGCAATTTTATCAACAACGCCGTTAACGTATTTATGG
>PAOL01000053.1 GCA_002708475.1 Oleispira sp.
GCTCAGATGTTTCTGGCTCAGATGTTTCTGGCTCAGATGTTTCTGGCTCAGATGTTTCTGGTGCCTCTATTGTAGGTGTTTCTAGTGCAGGTGAACCTCCGCCTCCGCCTCCACCACAAGCAATGAGAATGAAAGGCAACAACAATGTAATAACAAATTTATTCGATTTCATGAATCCATACCGCAGACTAAGTGGTTTAGTGAAGCAATCGTTTTATTTAACTAGTCCACGTATGAGATTCGATGATATACGCGAAGGGTAAATATATAGGACGATCTATTAACTATCATTTGATGCGGCCGGAGTTTAGATGTAACTGACATGAGAATATAAAAAAGAAATAATATTACGTGATCACTTTCACATACTTATTTTTAAAAGTTAAACAAGACGCTCATTCGAAGATAATCTCATTAATCCATCTAATACTTGAGGGCAGCTAAATAAAATATTACCTACCCAGAGAGACTGATATGAAATTAATCCACCCTCCAAAAATAAAAAGATATAGCGAAAAAATAGTAAAATATAATCTGGTTTTTTATAAGAACAACATGGACACTCACCCTAATAGATATCAATTTCACTGTGAAATTATGATACATAAATACTGAGGAGTAATTTTTAGAAGCTATTTGAAATGATGTTTATTCATTCAAATACCATTTTTTCGCCCTAAAGGACGACCTACATTCAATAAAAACACCATCTGATTACCAAAACATATCACTGAAACAACACTGTAGGTGGTCTTTTGGCCAACAATGAAATACCTTCAATTGAATTTAAATTTCACTTTAAATTCAAACTATTTTTATCTCCCACAAAAAAGCCCAGCAACGCTGGGCTTCATTTACGCAATAATATCGATATCTGAATTATTCAATAATTATTTACGAATACCTTCTAGGTATAATTCAATTTCTACGTGAGTAGAAGCAGGCCCTAAGTTATAGGTAATACCATAGTCTGCTAGCTTCAAAGTTGTTTTACCTTCAAAACCGACACGGTAACCTCCCCAAGGATCTTTACCTTCACCAATCTTTTGCACAGGGAAGCTAATTGTTTTTTCTACGCCATGTAGAGAAAATGTACCTGTTACTACAGCATTATCATCATCTTTAACTTCAAAAGCTGTACTTTTGAAAACTGCTTTTGGGAATTTTTTTACGTCCAAAAAATCAGAGCCTTTTAAATGCTTATCACGCTCAGCATGATTCGAGTCGATACTGGCAGTTTCGATAACAACTTCTATTTCAGATTTTTCTGGTGATGCCGCATCGTAAGAAAAACCACCGTCAAAGGTGTTAAAACGTCCTAATAACCAACTATAACCAAGATGCTTAATTTTAAATTGAACAAACGCGTGAGCACCTGCTGTATCAATTTTATAATCTGCAGCTTGTGCTGACACTGAAAACAATGAAGCCAGTGTTAAAGCCGATGTCGTAACTGCGGTTAGTAATAACTTTTTCATGCATCCTCCTAAGGATAGTTTTATTTTAAATCAGTTGTAGGGCGAATCATTTTCAATAAAGTATTATCTTTATTAATAACATGATGCTTAATTGCGGCCATGGCATGCAGTGCCACCATTAAGATCAAACTCCAAGCAAGTAGCCAGTGAATATCACCTGCAATATCTTCTTGGTTTTCAAAACTAACCGACATGGCAGGAACTTCGAACAATCCGAATACCTCAATGCCTCGTCCATCAGCTGTCGAAATTAAATAACCCGTAATCATCAGTGCCAACATGACACCGTATAAGAGTAGGTGTACATAATGTGCCGCCTTTTTTTCAATTGGGCCGCCGCTAATTTCAGGATTGGTATTAATCCAACGCCACGTAATTCTTATGATCCAAACGATTAATAAAGTGAGACCAATACTTTTATGAAGATCTAGCGAGCCTCTATACCAGGCGTCGTAATAGGTTAATTCAACCATATATAATCCAAGACCAAATATGCCGAAAATACCAAGAGCCATCAGCCAATGTAAGGCAATTGAGACCCACCCATAACTGCTTCTACTGTTCCATACCATGATGTATCTCGTTGCTAATGCTGTATAAATTTAATGATCTTAATCAATTAACCTACTGTACGCTGAAACTACTTGTTGAAAAATAGACAAAAAAGGGAAACTATTGTGCATATATGCACAATATGGGCATAACTTATTACTTAGATTTTTAAATTCAGGAATAGCCAATGACACAAGCCAGTTGGGATGACTTTCGTATCGCTTATCAAGTTGCAAAGTCTGGCACGCTAACCAAGGCGGGTAACCTGTTGCAAATGAATCACGCAACGGTGCTGCGCCATATAAACCGCTTAGAAGAAGCCCTTGATACTAAGTTGTTTATCCGCCATCAGCGCGGTTACCAATTAACCGATGCCGGTGAGTTAGTGGTTAAAGAGATACCCGACATTCAAAAATCTTTTAGTCGTTTAGAAAATCTAATGAGCAGCGCAGAAAAAAATATCAGTGGGAATTTACGCATTACGACCTTAAGTGATTTTTCACCACTATTGAATCCAGCGCTAAAAGCATTTCGCCAAGCCTACCCCAAATTACGCATTCAAATTATTGCTACCGATGATGTTATTCCTCTAGCAACTGGGGCTGCACACGTATCATTGCGAGCAGGTGGCCAGCCTAATGAACCAGATCTGATTGTGAAAAAACTTAATCCGCCCGATATTAATTATTATGCCGCTGATTCTTATGTTGAAGAATATGGACTGCCCATAAATGAAGATGAATATAATCAACATTTATGGGCACTTCCAAGTATTGAAAAACGAAAAATTCCTTTTGTAAAACAGATACTTAAGCACATTAATGAAGAACAAATTATTTACCAAAGCAATCACTTTCCAGATATTCATAATGCGGTAATTGAAGGAATGGCTATAGGTCCTATGGGCGTTCATCACGCGAACAAGTGTGATAACTTGCAAAAGTTAGATATTCAATTCGATACTACGATTGAAGGACTTTGGTTTGTTTATCATAAAGATTTAAAAAGCAGCGCTCGAATTCAAGCGCTGTTTGGATTTTTGGAGCAGAGCTTAGGCAGCTTACCGTTAAGCAAATTGTAGGTGATTATCTAAGCCCATTTGAGTCGACATACAAGGCCATGATTGAGCAATTTTCACTAAATTGTCGTTCTCTTTTTTATCCATAAAGGCTAAAAATTTATCGTTGCCTTCATAAGCCTTATTCTCACCGAAAATACCTTTCGCAGCCACCATAACAACTTGCTCTAATTCATTGGCGAATGGTTCACCAATAAGAGAATGCACAATCACATTCGACATAGTCATATCAAATGGAATCATTGGCTGGCCTACACGCATAATATAAGTGTCATTCACTTCTTCAAATAAGCGATGAGCCAAAAATGCTTCATTCATCAATGCAGGCAAGCCTGACACTTCGTTTAATTCTTCTGGCGGCGCCATAAAAAAGCCATCAACAACCTCTAAGATAGGGCTAACGTAATGAAGCAGTCCTGCTTCTACTGCCCCATGATGCAAATCTTCTAACATTTGTGGGACTTGCTCTATATAGCGCACAACAAATTCATATAGACGTTCAAGCGCTTCAATTTCAGGTAGTTGAACAATACGTTCAACAGTTTCAAGACGTTGTTGTAAGACTTGATGTAGTTGTCCAGTTTGTTGTTCCTGAGCGACGGATTTTTGAATCAACTGCTGTAATAATTCCGTGTTCATCATTTTGAATCTCCAACTACTTAAAAATAAATATATTTTTATAAGGTACTTACTTTAAAAGCTGTTCACAAAACAATCAATAGCCTTAGACGGCATGTTCAACCATTAATTAGACGCTTTTATTATAAATAAACCATTTGTTATATTTTTAAAAAATGTATAAAAAACAACAAGTTAGTTACTCTTCCTAACCGTTATAGAAAAAGTATAGTAAAGTTTGACGCTCCTGCTAGTTTTTTACGGCAAATAATTGATGATTGTTCAGCATTGTCAGAAATACCGGTAACATAAAGAGCGAACGAGCCAGTAAAAACGCATAAAAGGCGAACCATAAACCATGGTTTCCGAAGCCTTGTGTCAAAAACCAGACAGGTAAGAACACGATAAAAGCAGCTAACAACATACTATTTCGCATTGAGGCGCTAGCCTGCATTCCAATAAATATCCCATCCAGCCAATAGCTGCTGCAGCCAATTAAAGGTAAAAAGATGAGCCAAGGACTGTATTCAATCGCCAAAGCTAAAACATCTTGTTGATCAGTTAATAACCCTAACAAGCTGTCACCTTGCCAAGCAAAGCCGCATACCATTATCAGAGCGATGATTAAGGCATTGGTTCCCGTAAGCCAGATACTTTTCTTAAGCAGATCGAATTTTTTAGCCCCTAAGCTTTGGCCCACTAGTGTTTCAGCGGCATGCGCAAAGCCATCGAGAGCATTAGAAATCAATAACAATAGAGTGAGCATAATAGCGTTCACCGCGAGTACTAAATCTCCTTGCTTAGCACCTTGCGAGGTAAAAAAGATAAATACACTTAATAGACATAACGTACGAACAAAGAGTTGGTGATTGATATTAATAAGCGGCTTTAGCTCATTCCAACTTGGCCAAAAGAATAAGTTTCTATCGGCCTTGCCCATCTTATTTAGCGTTCGAGCCGCCCAATACAAGCCAAGACACGCGGCACTATAATCTGCACATACCGTTGCTAAAGCGACACCATCACTATTAAAGCCATAGCCATAAACCAAAACTACATCGAGTAGGGCATTAATGCTATTGCTAGTAATCAATAGAAGAAGAGGAACCTTTGTTTCTCCACGCCCAATAAACCAACCAATCAAAACGTACTGAATGAGCACTGCTGGAGTCGCTATTAAACGTATACTGGCATACTCAACTGCCAACGCTTGCACCACAGGACTGCCACCAATAAAAGCAATAATGTGTTCAATGGTGGTAAATGCAAAAAGCATTAAGGGAAGACTAATCAATATCGCCATCAGTAAAGCATTTTGTAGAATGCGCTCGGTACGATCTCCCTGAAACTGGGCAGCGCCCATCGCATGAGCGCTTAAAGACGTAGTGCCCATGCGTAAAAAACCAAAGCTCCACAACAACAGCGTTACAACCTGGCCCCCTAACGCAACTGCGCCGAGATAACTTACATCTTCCAAATGCCCCAACACAGCAGTATCTACCAAGCCTAATAAGGGCACCGTAATATTACTCAGCATAATCGGCCAAGCGAGCTGTAAGATGCGTTTTTGAAGTTGCAGCATGATGGAAATAGTTTCTGTATGATATGGCAGGTGACTAGTTTACTTTATTGAAGGTGTTTATGTCGGTAACCGAGAAAAAATCATTAATGAATAAAAAGACGTTGGCTTTACTAATAGCAATAATAACTATTATTTTTGTGGGTATTTCTACTTTAATGAATAACAGTGGGCTTTCAAACATTTCTGAAAATGGTTCAGATAATCAACCGCTAAGTCGATCGCAATTAAGCAAAGAATTATATGATGAGGGCGCGCATATATTCCCTCAATCTATCGATGTTACCGATGTGCCTTTTATTAATGAAGAAGGGCAAGCTATTGGTAAAGGAGACAATATTGGCAAGTGGTCATTTATATTTTTCGGCTATACCTTTTGCCCAGATATATGCCCAACCACGCTTGCCGTGATGCAACAGGCATGGGTTAACCTAAGCCCAGAAATGCAGGCGCAAACTCAAGTTGCCTTGGTAAGTGTTGATATTGAACGCGATACCCCAGAACAACTTCAAACTTATATGAATTATTTCGAAAAAGAATTTACCGCTTTTACAGGCAACCTAAATTCATTACGAAGCTACGCTGCACAACTTAATGCAGTGTATGCCAAAGTAGAAAGAACGGATGAAAACGGTGACGTAGATCCTGAACGAGGTTACTTAATGGATCATAGCGCCAATATCACCATCCTCGATCCAAACGGTAATTATTATGGTTTTATCAAGCCGCCATTTAGCCCGAAGAAAATGTTAAAAATTATAACTTCGATAGAGAATTCACAGAATTAGCGTCAGTCTTGGCATTAGTAGCTAATGCCTAAACGAATTGTACACTTGGCTTATTACAAACATGCCTGCCGCAGAAACAACAATACTCGGCCCTGTTGGGGTGTCCCAAATAAACGAGAACGCCATGCCTGAACAAACGGATATCATGCCAATAAAACTGGCGAGTATCGCCATTTGTTCTGGGCTTTTTGCTAAAGGCCGCGCAGTAGCAGCAGGAATAATTAACAGGGCGCTAATTAATAAGACGCCGACTATCTTCATAGAAATTGCAACGACCAATGCCAATAACAAAACCAGCATGGCTTTTAATCGCCTTACTGGATAGCCATCAATCGCGGCTAATTCTTCGCTTACAGTAGAAGCCAATAAACCGCGCCATTGCCAAATCAATAATCCAACAACGAATAAGCCACCTATTAATATCCACCATAAGTCCGTTTGATTAACCGCTAATAAATCGCCAAATAAATACGCCATTAAGTCGATTCGTACATTATCGAAAAAGCTTAAAACCACTAAGCCAATCGCTAACGATGAGTGCGATAAAATCCCCAGCAAGGTATCTGATGCAATGCCGGTATATTCATCGAGCTGCAATAAAATTAATGCCAAAATCGAGCAAGAAAATATTAACGCAAGCGTTAAATGCAGATCGAATAATATGCCTAACGTAATTCCTAGCAGTGCACCGTGCGCAAGCGTGTCACCAAAGAAAGCTAATCGACGCCACACAACTAAGCTGCCCAGCGGCCCCGCAATACCTGCAACGCCCAAGCCTGCAAACAAGGGTAATAACCACCAACTAATCATTCTTTTGTGCCTTCAATATGTCCATCGCTACAATGCTTGTGGTCATGGTGATGAGTGTAATGCGCGAGCTCTGGAGCGAGTTCATTAGTCAATACTAGAGGAGCATCTTGCTGACTATTCTCTTGGCCCTGTTTATGCCCGAAAAGTGAATTATATTCAGCGCTGGCACTTACGTGGTCAGGATGTCCTGAGCAGCAAATATGACCATTCAAACAAATTACTCTATCAGTTTGTGCCATCACCAAATGAAGATCATGAGAAACCAACACAATGCCGCAGCCAAGCTCGTTACGTAATTCAGGTAATAGCTGATAGAGCTCGCGCTGACCCTGCACGTCGACGCCTTGCACAGGTTCATCCAATACTAATAAATGCGGCTCTATTAATAATGCACGGGCTAATAAAACACGCTGCCATTCCCCACCCGATAAGCGCTGCACAGGCTGATCGGCAAGGGCAGTAATCGATAGGCGATCAAGCCACTCAGCAACACGCTGTTTGCGCGCACCTGGAGCGAGCATTAAAAATCTGGTAACTGATAACGGTAAGCGATCATCAATGCGCAGTTTTTGCGGCATATAGCCAATGCGCAATCCTTTTCGACGCGTCACTTTCCCTGAGTCTGGAGTATTTAAACCTAGCAAAACACGTAATAAACTCGATTTCCCACAACCATTAGGGCCAATAATGGTAACGATTTCATTTTCGCTAATGGCTAAATCGATATTCTGTAAAACATGGCGACTGCCCCAGGTTTGATTAATGCCTTTGGCACTCATCAGTACTTCAGCTTCTGTTTTGACGACCGCTAGATCAGGGTTCATTGAATTTACTCCGCGCGAGCAGACGATTGGCTAGAATCAGCACATTGAGGGCAGGTGCCCAATACTTCAGTTAGCTGCTGATCTACTACAAAACCTTCAGCCTTAGCTGCCTCTGATAATTTCGAGAACCAAGGCTTAGCATCAACTTCTTGGGCCTTACCGCAGGTTTGGCATAGTAAGAAACAACTATCGTGTTCATGACCTGGGTGAGTACAACCAATAAAAGCATTCAATGATGCCAACCGATGTACAAGTCCTAAATCGAGCAGAAAATCTAACGCTCTATAAACCGTCGGAGGGGCTGAGTTGAAACCATCTGCAGCCAACGCAGGAAGCAAATCATAAGCCCCCATAGGTTTATGACTTTGCCATACCAACTCTAATACCCGTTTACGAATGGGTGTTAAGCGCACTCCTTGCTCAGCACACAATTTAGCAGCCTGCTGAAGCGCTGTATTAATACAGCCTTGATGGTCATGAGGGTGGTAAGCAGAGGCAGACATAAAATACTCACTTTAAATAATTAAACTGTTAAATACATTATTAGTTAGTTATGGAGCAAATATGAAAGGCATGGATGCCGAACTTAAGGCTACACGGAAGTATTTACGCCGTTTTGCGGAATAACTACCTAATAATGGACCAGCGAATACAGTTTATTGAAATGTCAGTTATAAAAAATAACAGATCAGAATAAAATTAAAGGTTATAATATTACACTTTGATCAAAGCTGCTTACCTAAATTTATGAAAAATCTAATTTTTAGTCTATTAATGGTACCGACAATATTCGGCGCCAGTCTCTATGCCAGCGCGGCAGATGCCCGTATTTTGGTATCGAATAAACCACTCGCCTTAATTGCCGCTGTGACTTATCCCGCAGAGCAAATCGATATTCTTGTGCCAGACGGTATGTCTCCTCACGATTACAGCCTACGTCCATCGGATATCGGTAAGATTCGCCAAGCGGAGAAAGTATTGTGGGCTGGTGATCACATGGAGCCGTATTTGGTTAAGTTTGCCAAGCAAGCTACTGATAAAAACCTGTGGCTAGACGCTACACACTTAATGGAAGACCTAGGCTGGTATAATGACGATCCTCACGTTTGGTTATCGCCAAAACTTGCGATTGAAATCAGCAAGCGTATCGCTGAATGGAATCCAGTTGATGTAGCGCAAGCGAAAAAAGATCATCAGGCGTTTGCCAACCAACTAACGGCATTAGTCGCTGAGAGCAAAGAAACACTAGCACCGCTTAAAAAATCAGGCTTCTTTGTTTTTCACCAAGCGTATGACTACTGGTTTCAAGCAATTGATATTAAACAATTAGGCGCGTTCACTGTATCCCCTGAACGCAAACCTGGCGCTCGCCATATTCAGAAAATGCGCACTCAGTTACAAAATCATGAAGTCAGCTGCGTTCTATCAGAACCGCAGTTTAGCCCTGCATTAATTGATACCGTGATAAATGGCTTGCCAATTAAAGAAGGCGAATTAGATCCATTAGCTGGTTCTAGTGAATTAACCAAAACTGCTTACCTAGAATGGTTAAGCGATATGACTAAATCACTGGCTGAGTGTTTGAAATAAAAAAAATAGGGCGGATAAATTTTATTTTATCGGCCCTATTAACTTCAGTATTAAAGAAAAATTATTTCTTTAATCGTTAAAAGAAACCTAATGGATCAACACTGTAACTAACCAATAAATTCTTAGTTTGTTGGTAGTGCTCTAATGCCATCTTGTGAGTTTCTCTGCCAACACCTGATTTTTTATAGCCACCAAAGGCCGCATGAGCAGGATACATGTGATAACAGTTCGTCCAAACTCTACCCGCTTGAATCTTACGGCCCATGCGATAAGCGCGATTCATATCACGACTCCATACACCCGCACCCAATCCAAACTCCGTACTATTTGCTAGTTTTAACGCTTCTTCTTCATCTTTAAATGTCGATAGCGAAATAACTGGGCCAAAAATTTCTTCTTGGAAAATTCTCATATCATTGTCGCCTTTCAGCAAGGTTGGCTGAATATAAAAGCCCTTAGATAAATCACTATCCATAGCCTCTATTTCACCACCCATTAAGACTTCAGCACCTTCTTTTTTACCGATATCGATGTAACTTAAAATCTTATCAAACTGCTGTTTAGACGCTTGTGCACCGACCATGGTTTCAGTATCTAAAGGATTACCACGGGTAATTAGTTTTGTGCGTTCGATTACCTTCGCAATAAACTCATCATAAATTTTTTCATGAACAAATAAGCGAGAAGGGCAGGTACATACTTCCCCTTGATTGAAATACGCTAAAACAGCGCCTTCAATACACTTACTTAAATATTCGTCTTCATAATCTAAAACATCTTCAAAGAAAACATTAGGCGACTTACCACCTAATTCAACCGTAGAAGGAATAATGTTTTCAGCAGCACATTTTAGAATTTTTTCACCAACAGGGGTCGACCCTGTAAATGCTATTTTGGCAATACGATCACTACTTGCTAAGGCTTGGCCTGCTTCAGCACCAAAGCCATTAACAATATTAAGGACACCCGCTGGTAATAAGTCTTCAATTAACTCCATCACAATTAAAATTGAAGCAGGGGTTTGTTCTGCAGGTTTTAGAATAACGCAGTTACCGCCAGCCAGTGCAGGCCCTAGCTTCCAAGCCGCCATTAAGATTGGGAAGTTCCAAGGAATAATTTGGCCGACAACGCCTAAAGGCTCATGAAAATGATACGACACCGTATGTTCATCTAGTTCGGCAAGCGAACCTTCTTGCGCACGTAAGCAACCGGCAAAATAACGGAAGTGATCGATCGCTAATGGAATGTCAGCAGCCAAGGTTTCACGAACGGCTTTACCATTGTCCCAAGTCTCAGCAACGGCGATAAGCTCTAAATTCTGCTCTAAGCGATCGGCTATTTTTAAGAGGATATTTGAGCGTTCAGTAACGGATGTTGTGCCCCATGCGTCTTTTGCTTTATGAGCCGCATCGAGCGCCAGTTCAATATCGTCTTTATCAGAACGAGGTATCTGACAAAAAACTTGTCCGTTGACAGGACTGACATTATCAAAGTAATTACCATTAACAGGTTCTACCCACTTGCCGCCAATAAAGTTTTGATAACGTGTCTTAAATTTCATTACTGAATTTTCTGACCCAGGATCTGTATAAATCATTCGACTACCCTTCTGTTGTTTTTATAATAGATACCCTTTACCTTACTTATAAGCGCAAAAAACAACTGTACTAGTAATCCATAAAAGTTGACTTTAAGTTCACACTTTAAGTCCGCTAATAAAAATAAAATGGTGCCAAATGATTACAGAACTGATTGAAAACAAAAGAAATTTTCCTGATGTATTAGTTGAAAATAAAGTTAGTTTTGCTGGGCCTGATTCAGAACTCAGTATTTATGACACTTATAAACAAGCGTCTCAGGTAAAACTGAAATCCGATCAATTGCTTTTTTGTTCGATGGTTACCGGAAAAAAAGTAGTACATGCNGAAAAANATCACTACCACAGTGANTTCTTACCTCATGAATCTTTTATTATGGCACCTAATAAANCNATTGNNATTGACTTTCCTGTCGCCAAATTAGACCAGCCAACTACATGCTTAGCTATTGAGATATCAACAGATAGGATTAACAAAATAGCGAGCGAGTTAAATCAATCAGCGCCAAAAGATAAAGTGTTTGGCCATTGGCAGTATGACGAGAATTTTATTCACTCTCATCACACAAGTGAAACTGAAGCATTACTAAGCCGCATTGTAAAAATTTATACTGAAAATCACCAAGACCGTAGTTATATGATTGATTTAGCAGTGTCAGAATTAACGGTTCGTCTTCTACGACATCAATCACGAGACTTCATGTTATCTTTTTGCAAAAAAGAACCTGATAATAATGGTTTAAATGCAGCACTTAGCTATATTTATCAACACGTTAGCGATCATTTAGATATTAATCATTTATGTCGACTAGCCTGCATGAGNCGAACAAAATTNTTTCATCATTTTAAATCACANCTNGGGTGTACACCCATTGCCTTTCAACATCAAGTACGATTAAAACAAGCCGCCAATATGATCAAAAATGGTCAGGCGATAACAAAGGTTTGTTTTGCATTAGGTTTTAGTAGTGCTAGCCATTTTAGCCGCAGTTTTAAGCTATTCTATGGGTTAAGCCCACGTGAATATAAAATCAGAAATTCACTATTGGCAAATTAATTGTGACCAATATTTGATGTGGCTTTTTAATGAACAGTCAATCAATAATAAGCAGCTTGATGATTTTATTTTTCCCGCGCATAGTTAAGAAAAGTTCAACAAAGGATGGCCTTGTGACGTCTACAATAGAACATGTACTTCAATCACTGCGAGAGCAGCGTGACAGTAACAAAACGGATTTTAACAGTGAAAAGTATCTGATTGATGGAAACTTTAATAGCGAGCTTATCTGTGAGCATTATCAGCACATACGACAGCAAACCTTATCACTATGTAATGACCTTGAAATTGAAGACTTTGAACTGCAAGCCGATGATTTTGTAAGTCCAACAAAATGGCACCTTGCCCATACCAGTTGGTTTTTCGAAACATTCGTTCTAAAAAATACCTCAGACTATCAAGTTTTTCACCCGCAATTCGAATATCTGTTTAACTCTTATTACAATGCCATCGGTAAACAATATCCGAGAAGTAAGCGTGGCTTAATGTCACGACCTACCGTGCAGGAAATAAAATCTTATCGTCAGTATGTAGATCAAAAACTGCTTGCTTTAATTAATAAGAAAAATGGTTTAAGCAAGAAACAAATAGATTTAATTATTTTAGGTTTAAACCACGAGCAACAGCATCAAGAGCTAATGCTTACCGATCTGAAATACAATTTATCGTTTAATCCTCTTTATCCAATTTACACAAAAGCAAAATTTCCTAAAGGCCAAGCTCCTGAAAGTGAGAAGAGTGATTCAGTTATGCCATTAGCATTTATTGAGTTTGGTGGCGGCATTTATAACTTTGGTAAGAAGGGTGATGGCTTTAGTTTTGATAACGAAACTCCACGACATCAAGCACTTATCAATGATTTTCGTTTGGCCAATCGCTTAGTGACTAATGCTGAATTTTGTCAGTTTATCGATGCAGGAGGCTATCAAGACCCACAATTCTGGCTAGCCGATGGTTGGAGCTGGGTTCAAGAAAACAATGTAACCATGCCCCTTTATTGGCATTTAGAAAGTGAAGGCATAGAAAATAAAGATCAGAAACAATCCCAGCGCTATGAATTTCGTTTAACAGGTTATGGGCAGTTACACCCTCAGCAACCTGTAACTCATGTGAGTTTTTATGAAGCTGACGCTTATGCTCGCTGGGCAGGTAAACGTTTGCCTTCGGAGTATGAATGGGAAGTTGCAAGTAAAAAACGAAATATTGACGGTACATTTGTTGAGTCTCAAAGTTTTCATCCGTTAATGGTGAGCTCATCTAAGGAAGATTATCCTGATGATGGAATGAAACAGTTGTTTGGTGATTGCTGGCAGTGGACTCAAAGCTCTTATGCACCGTACCCCGGTTTTAAAGCACCTGAAGGTGTAGTAGGAGAATATAACGGCAAATTTATGTGTAACCAAATGGTGTTGCGAGGAGGTTCTTGTGCAACACCTANGAGTCATTTACGAACTACTTATAGAAATTTTTTCTATCCACAAGATCGGTGGCAGTTTACGGGAATCCGTTTAGCTGAAGATGTTAAGTAATAATACTTTATTTAAGGTTTATAAAGGAATTCGCTGATTATGAATTTTCATCCTCAATCACTGGCTAAAAATGGTATTCGTAGAGACTTACGATTTTTTGATAATCAACCTGTTGCTGAAGATATTTTATCTGAGGTAATTGCCGGTTTAAGCCAGCCACAAAAAGTTTTGCCTGCTAAATATTTTTATGATGAGCAGGGGTCTCGTTTATTTGAAGCGATTACACAGTTACCAGAATACTATCCCACTAGAATTGAAATTAATTTATTACGCCAACATAAAGACCGTATNGCAAAGTTGGTAAAGGATGATGTTTGGTTATTAGAGTATGGCAGTGGTGCAAGTTTGAAAATTCGTTTATTGCTGCAAGCTATTCGTCCAAATTGCTATGTTCCGATGGATATTTCTAAAGACTTTTTATTGGCATCTGCAGAAAGTTTAATGGAAGATTATCCTTGGTTAAATGTTTACGCTGCTTGTGTCGACTATTCTCAACCTGTTCGTTTACCTGCAGATATGATTACCAGTGCACAGAAGTTAGGTTTTTTTCCTGGTTCTAGTATTGGCAATTTTGCTCCGCATGAAGCACAAATTTTTCTACAAGGTGTTCGAAATACGTTAGGTAAAGATGGTGCTCTGTTAATTGGTGTCGATCTTCAAAAAGATAAGCATGTTTTGGAAGCCGCTTATAATGATTNTCAAAATGTAACTGCCGCATTTAATTTCAATATTTTGCATCATATTAATCGTGTTTTAGGCACTCAATTCAATGTAAATTATTTTGAACATAAGGCGATTTATAGCGAAGAGAAACATCGAATTGAGATGCATCTGGTTAGTACAATGGATCAGATTATTAATATTTCAGATTCGAGTGTGGTTGGCGGAGAGTCAAAAAATATTATTTTTAAAGCGGGCGAGTCGATTCACACTGAAAATTCTTATAAATATTCTAAGCAGGGGTTTACCGATTTAGTTGAAGGTGCTGGCTTTGAAGTTCGNGAATGTTGGTCAGATAATAAAGAATATTTTGCGATGTTTTATTTGCACTGCTGTTAAACCTAAATAATCAACGCCACAATTCGATGGTTTCTCACGCGCTGTATTAGGTAATTCGTTTCTGGGGACGGCGTAAATCCATCCCTGGAGCCTCGTATTTCGCATCCCTGCGAAATGACGCCCTCTGAAACGAACAACNCTAATACGTCGCCACTAAATTTTANTGACGCNCAAATTTTTTCTCAATGCTAAATATGACGGCTTATCGAAATCTCTGAATCGAGCAGGTATTTGGCCATTGCGCGATCGGTTTTNGGTNTGACGTTTAAGGCCTTCTGAGGGATGGATCCCGAAGAGAGTCTATAGGGACATATTCACGACGTGCCGTAAAACGGCATACCTAATNGCGATCTTTAGCTCAATGGCAAGAAAAACTCAGCANCACGGCGTTTTCAAATTNGNCTTTNAAAAAACTAATACTGAGTCTCGCGATGACGTATCAGCTTCAAGAAATATTCCATCGGGTCTTTCTCGGTNGTAACCAAAGCCGTCATAGGATCTTTAGCAATGGCTTCAGCCTGATGCTGCTGCGTAATAAGGCGACTCAACCAAAANCGTAACGCTGCCGCTCGTAAACACATGCCCCAAGANTGCTGCTCTAACTCGGTCAACTCTCGNACCGACTGATAACCTGCCATCAACGCTGGCAAACTTCCNTCTANCCAAGAGCCGTTATTNTTAGCACACCANTCGTTCGCCACAATCGCAAGGTCAAATAACCAAGCATCTTGGCAAGNATTATAAATATCCAAAATTGCGCCAAGCTTATCGCCATCTTTCTCATTTATTTCAAACAGCGCATTGTCATGAAATAAATCACCATGAATCAAACCACGAGGAAGATTAAACCAAAGCTCAGTATTCGATTCCTGAAATTCAATCTCATCCACCAACACTTCTTGTTGCTCGTCAGTTAAAAGCGCATCGCCCGAAGAGCTCACAGCCAAGCTTGCTTGAATAAGCTCGCGACCCACTTCCGGCCACCAGCGTAAACCACGGTTATTTTCCTCAAGCTCCAGACCCTCACCCGCTAAATGGAAGCGCGCCAAAGCAGCTCCAATTTGCTGACAATGGTCAGGAGATATTTTTTCGGGATGAGAACCAGGCAAGCACGGACAAAGAATCGCAGGCTTATCTTTCAAAATATGCAGATACTTATCTTGCTTATCAGCAAGCGGCCCTGGAACAGGCACACCTTGCTCAGCCAGATGACGACCTATATTAATAAAACCTTCAACCTCTGCTGCATCATGATGCTCAAAAATTGTTAACACATACTTATTAGAAACCGCACCCAAAGTAGTTTCTACAAAGAAATTAGTATTTTCTACCCCTGCACTAATCCCTTGATGACTATTGTAATCACCCAAAGAAAATTGGCTAAGATAAGCGGCGACTTCGCTAGCTGAAAGATGTGTATAAACAGACATTAAATTCGGACTTTATAAAATCAGTGAACGCAGCGAATCTTTAACGATTCACTGCGAATAAAAAGGTTCGTAATGGGTAGAGAAAACGCGCTTACCAGCGAAAGATTACCCAGCTCGGTACAGAAATATCAGGCGCATCCGATTGGATATACTGGCCGTCTTCTGCACCTTTAGCGTCAGAAGGCGTCAAGTAATAAGGCTTGCCATACTTTGGCACAACCTTAATTTCAACGATTTCACCACCACGGCGGTACTCATAAAAGGTTTTATCCGCTTCGTTACGAATAACGACTTCCTCACCCGCTGGATCAACGGCATAAACAGAAGTACTAATCAGTGCAAAAGCACAGGTGAAAGTCACAAGTAGGGTGCGCATCATGATAAGCTATGCCTCATTCAAATATTAAAAATCATCTCTACTCTCATTGTACCCTTTTTACACCTCAGTGCACCGAGTAACGTATTTAGAACAGACTAGAACAGAGAAATTGCTACGGATAATTTTATGTCAGAATCTGCATCAGCACCCACTATTTTAGTAGACGGCTCCTCCTACTTGTTCCGTGCCTACCACGCCATGCCACCGCTAACCAACTCAGACGGGCACCCGACTGGGGCTATTCGTGGTGTGATAAACATGATGCGGAAACTGCAAAAAGACTACCCAGAGTCGCAAATTATCGTAATTTTTGATGCTAAGGGTAAAACCTTCCGCAACGATATGTACCCAGAATACAAAGCCAATCGTCCATCCATGCCCGATGAACTCCGCGTTCAGATTCAACCGATTCACGACATTATTAAAGCGATGGGCCTACCGTTACTCGTGATCGATGGCGTAGAAGCCGATGATGTGATTGGCACTCTGGCCGATCAAGCGACTAACGCTAAGCGCGACGTCATTATCTCAACGGGTGACAAAGACATGGCACAACTGGTTAACGAACACGTTAGCCTAATCAATACCATGACAGAAACCTTTATGGACGTTGACGGTGTTATCGAAAAGTTTGGGGTGCGCCCAAATCAGATTATCGATTATTTATCTCTTATGGGCGATAAAGTCGATAATATTCCAGGTGTTGAAAAATGCGGTCCTAAAACTGCCGTTAAATGGCTTACCGCTTATGAAACCATGCAAGGCGTGATGGATAATGCCGATGCGGTTAAAGGTAAAATCGGTGAGAACCTGCGCGCCGCACTTGAGTTTCTACCTCTGTCATACGAGTTAGCTACGATTAAGTGTGATGTTGAATTAGAGCAAACATTGACAGAAATCGAACCAAACCCGATTGACAAGGATGCACTTCTAGCGTCGTTCAACGAGTTTGAGTTTAAAACTTGGGTTGCCGAGCTTGGTGGAAAAGTCACAGACAAAGCACTATCAAAATCTGCCAGTGCAAGCAGCGCAGAAAGTACCGACGAAGTCGCACCGCCTGCCGAAGTGATTGAAACCGATTACCAGATCATTTTCTGTCAAGCTCAGCTTGATGAATGGCTAGAAAAGCTAACCAACGCAGAATTATTCGCTTTTGATACCGAAACGACCTCGCTAAATTACATGGAAGCCGAAATCGTAGGTTTCTCTTTTGCCATAGAAGCAGGCACAGCCGCTTATGTTCCTTTAGCGCATACTGGCCCAGATACACTATTAGAAAATGCTCCGGTTCAGCTTGATCGCGATTCCGTTTTGGCTCAGTTTAAACCACTACTAGAAAGTACAACGAATAAGAAAGTCGGCCAGCACCTCAAGTACGATGCTCATGTATTAGCGAACTACGGCATTAATCTGAAAGGCATTCAGTTTGATACCATGCTTGAATCTTACGTGCTCAACTCCGTCGCGACTCGTCATGATATGGATAGCCTAGCATCGTACTACCTAGACACCAAAACAACTAAGTTTGAAGAAGTCGCCGGTAAAGGCGCTAAGCAAATAACTTTCGATAAAGTCGAAATTTCAATCGCAGGACCTTATGCAGCTGAAGATGCGGACATCACCTTGCGTTTGCACCAAACACTTTGGGCACAGCTAAATGCCAACGACAAAGCGGGTTTAAAAACCGTCTTTGAAGATATCGAATTACCCTTAGTCAACGTACTAACCAAAATCGAAGCCAATGGTGCCTTAATCGACCCAGATATTTTGCATGAACAAAGCAGCCAGCTTACCGCTCGCTTAGCAGAGCTAGAACAACAAGCTCATGATGTTGCAGGACAAGTATTTAACCTAGGTTCACCGAAGCAACTGGCTGAAATCCTGTTTGAAAAACTCGAACTGCCAATCGTGAAAAAGACTCCAAAAGGCGCGCCTTCTACTGCTGAAGAAGTGTTAGTTCAATTAGCAGAAGATTATGAACTGCCTAAATTAATTTTAGAAAATCGCAGCTTAAGCAAACTGAAATCGACTTACACCGACAAGCTGCCGCTAATGATTTGTGAACGTACAGGCCGTGTTCATACCTCTTACCACCAAGCCACTGCTGCGACGGGTCGCTTATCTTCTACTGATCCGAATTTGCAGAACATTCCGATTAAAAGTGAGGAAGGCCGTCGTATTCGTGATGCCTTTATCGCACCCGAAGGCTATACCCTGGTCGCGGCGGATTATAGCCAAATCGAATTACGCATCATGGCTCACCTTTCAAGTGACGAAGGGCTTTTAACGGCTTTCGCGAATGGTGTTGATGTTCATACAGCAACTGCTGCGGAGGTCTTTGACGTGACCCTAGAAAACGTTGAACCCAACATGCGCCGCAGCGCCAAAGCCATTAACTTTGGTTTAATCTACGGCATGTCAGCATTTGGACTTGCGAAACAACTAGGCATTGGCCGTGGCCAAGCTCAAGAATACGTCGATTTATATTTTGAACGCTATCCTGGTGTTAAGTCCTACATGGATAATACCCGAGCTGATGCGGCCGATACTGGTTATGTCGAAACCATCTTTGGTCGTAGACTATACCTTCCAGACATCAAAGCTAAAAATGGCCAGCGCCGTCAACATGCTGAGCGAACAGCGATTAATGCGCCAATGCAGGGAACGGCCGCCGACATCATTAAAAAGGCGATGATTAACGTTGCGGACTGGCTAGAGACTGAAGAGTTTGATGCTCAGATGATCATGCAAGTGCACGATGAATTGGTTTTAGAAGTGAAAACCGATCAGCTAGAAGCGTTCTCAGCCAAGTTAAAACAAATTATGGAGGAGGCTGCTGAACTAGCGGTTCCACTTATTGTCGAAGTAGGATCAGGTAAAAATTGGGGCGAAGCTCACTAAATAATCCTTTTTAAATGGCGCATCCTTAAAATGCGTCTATAGTTAATT
>PAOL01000054.1 GCA_002708475.1 Oleispira sp.
GAAGCGACCATTGCCGGTGGACTGTTTAAGACTCAAGCCAAGCAGCCACTGAAGCAAGGCTGGAAAGTGCTGTATGGAAATAAAAACGGCTCGGGTGGTCAGCACATTAACAAAACAGATACTGGGCAGTCTTTACCGCCCATCACCCTAGACCCAAATGACAAACAATACGGAAAGTTTGCCTGGACTTGCGATAACGCCAATTTAGTAGAAAAACAAACCACACCGCCCGAATATTTTAACGACGGCACCTTGCTGACGGCAATGACCGGCATTGCTCGTTATGTCAGCAGCGCTGAAATTCGCAAGACGTTAAAAGAAACCGACGGTCTTGGTACTGAAGCAACGCGAGCGGGAATCATTGAGCTGCTTTTTAGGCGTAACTTTTTACAGCGCACGGGCAAGCAGATACGCAGTACGGATATTGGTAGGGGCTTAATCAACAGCTTACCTGAATCGGCCATTACGCCTGATATGACGGCTTTGTGGGAACAGCAGCT
This sequence comes from Oleispira sp., assembly GCA_002708475.1. Classification (GTDB taxonomy): domain Bacteria; phylum Pseudomonadota; class Gammaproteobacteria; order Pseudomonadales; family Oceanobacteraceae; genus Oleispira. The sequence goes on from PAOL01000054.1 coordinate 501, forward strand.
GAACGCGATCAGCCAGCGCGAGCTTAACTACCAAGGATTTATGCAACCGCTGAATCATCATTTGTTGGCGCTGATTGAACAGGCTAAGCAGTACATACCGACTGCGTTGCAGGGATTAAAGGGGCAAGGTGCTGGGTTCAAAAAAAAGGGCGCGAAGAAATCAAGTGGCGGGAAACCTAGCGCTCGCAAGCCGCCTGCTAGAAAGTACGCCAAAAAGATAAAAAGTTAAAACTGCATGCTGTAAAGGCATTCAATTGCTTTTCTTTATGCAGCGCTTTTTCATTAATCGACATTAACATTCAGAACGATACCTTGACGGTGAAATGCCTTGCCAGCGTCTAAAAGCACGGCTGAAATTTCGATCATCCTCATAACCTAAAAAATAGCTAATTTCTTTAATCGTCATCTCGGTATTTTTAAGATAAGAAATGGCTAGCGTTTTTTTTACATCTTCCAAAATTTCACGGTAAGACACACCTTCACTGACAAGCCTTCTGTGCAAAGTTCTTGAGGTCATATTAAACCATGATGCCATCACTGCTTGTGTCGGAAAATTTTCACTGTTTGCCAGAATTTTTTGTTTAACTTTGTTTTTATAGCTACTTTCTTGATTAATGATTTTTAATTCTTTCGCGCATAAAATTTCTGCCTCTTTATAAGCGGCTAAATTGGCAAGTGGAATTCGTTCTAGCATTAATTCTTTTGTAATACTGATACTTGCGCAGGGTGCATTAAATATGAGTTTGCAATCCGTCAAACTATGATAAGCATTTGTTTGATTATTAGCATAGGGAAAACTAATCGTCAGGCTTTTTTTTATTTTAGGTGTTAATTGGTCGAGAGCCGACTTAATCGTAACCAGTATCGCTTCTAATACTAAATTTCGTATTTCATTGAGCGGGAATTTTTCATTAAGTTCGATGATGAATTCTGAATCGTTATACCGAGTTGATATGTCAATAAGGGGAAAGCGTAATGATATATATTGCTCAAGTAATTTAGCGGCTGATACTAAATCTTCACAGTTCATTAAGGCGTAGCCAAGTATACCGTGAGACTGCAATGTTAATCGGTGTCCAACCATCACACCTATCGCAGTATTGTTCGATAGTTCAACGGCTTTAATAACCAAGTCATAAAGTGCTTCATAGCTAACCGTTGCATCAAGCATGCCTGCATCAATGACTTGATATGGGCTCCCATCTAACCACTTTCTTTGATTGATGCCAAAGTCTGCCATGCATTCAGCTACGGCGAGTAAGTACACTCCAGGTATTTTTGCGTTTGTGTGAATCATCAAGAGGCCTGCTTCAGAATTATCATAGGGAGCGCTTTTGTTATTTTGATTATTAGCATCGTTTAGAAAATAGGGGTTGTCAATATGTGACTCCTGCTTGTCAAAATATGACCCTGACTTGTCAGAATATGCCGCCTACCAATATATGCATTGGCTTTAAACTGGATGTACATAATAAAAAGGAAACCCCTAATGATGCGGTCATTTATCAAGTCTATATTTTCTAGCGCTAGCCCCGAAGGGATGCGGGTGAATCAACTCGCTATTTCTTTAGANAAAAAAGAGACAGTGCTCAGTGCATCTTTGCGGAACGGAATTAATTTTCCCTATAGCTGTAAAGTCGGTGGTTGTGCTGAATGCAAGTGCAAACTAATCAAAGGTAAGGTAAAAGAGTTTACTGATGCAAGCTATCTATTAACGGCAGAAGAAGTCCAATCTGGTTATATACTCGCCTGTCAGAGCGTACCAAAAACGGATGATGTTGAAGTTGAGGTCGACCTGAGTCGAGCTAAGAAACGCATAAATCGAGGAAGAATAGTCGGTAAAACAGAATTAACTCACGACATTACTGCGATAGAAATTGAACTGGATGAAGTGCCGATTTTTAAGGCAGGGCAATATGCTAAGTTAAGTCTTGACTGTCTACCTGGGGTAACAAGAGCCTATTCTTTTGCATCAAAACCTAATGCTGAAAATACACGTGTAAAATTTATTATACGNCATGTGCCTAATGGTGAGTTNTCTGGNTTNNTTNAAANNGAGGANTTAGTCAACAAAAGTATTGAATTGGAAGGGCCGTTTGGTGATTTCTTTTTACGAGACTCTGACAATCATATGTTGTTGATTGCTGGTGGTAGTGGGTTAGCCCCCATATTGTCAATTTTAGAGCAGGCTAAAGAACAGAATTGCCAGCGAGCGGTGACAGTAATACTAGGCGCTAGAACCCAAGCTGATATTTACGGATTAGAAGAGATATTAAAAATTAGTAAAAACTGGCCCGCTTCGTTTGAGTTCGAACAAGTCTTGTCAGAGGAGCCTGAGGGCTCTTCATGGCAAGGACCAAGAGGGTACTTAGGAGAGCATTTAAGATCCTTTGCAACGTACAGCTCTCAAGTTTATTTATGTGGCCCACCATTAATGATTGATGACTGTATAAATACATTATCGTCTATGGGCATCCCCTCCTCTGAAATGTTCGCTGACCGTTTTATTGTTAACTCAAAATAGTAAGGATTTTTTATGTTATTCCATTATTCAAAATATTTTTTATTTCACATTATTGGCATTCTAGCCTTAGTCGCCATTTTGGCAGGTGGTGCTTATGTTTCTTTTGGTCTGCTCGTTATTTTAGTGACTTACATTCTAGGAGACGCATTGGGTGGGGACGATATTGCGACCCCAGATTTTAAGAAACCAGAGATTCTCACTTTCCAGTTATGGCTAGCGCTGCCGCTATTATCGTTAGTCGTATTTGTATCAATTTGGAGTGTGAGTACTACTGATATAATGGGGTTTGGAGAGAACCTGTCCAGCCTTACTGGGTATGATTTACTTGCTCAGCGCGAAACATCTACGATTATTCACAGCATCTCTACTTTTATTATCGTGGGCTTAATGATTGGAATGATGGGAACTATTACTGCGCATGAATTAACACACCGCACTTGGGANCCCATTTCGATGTTTATTGGTCGCTGGTTATTAGCGTTCAGCTTTGACACGATATTTTCAATCGAACATGTCTATGGACATCACCGTTATGTATCGACGATTAATGATCCCGCGACAGCTCCGCGAGGACGCAATGTATACTTCCATATTTTAGCATCTACCATCAAAGGTAATATCAGTGCTTGGCATTTAGAAAAGGAACGCTTAGCAAAGTTTGGAAAAGGGCCTTTTTCTTTTTCTAATGGTGTTATTCGTGGTCATTTGATGAGTGTTGTATTAGTCATTCTTGCCTATTTTATTGGTGGCTTAGTAGGTGCTTTATTTTTTACGGCTTGTGCACTGTTTGGAAAAGCTCTATTAGAGATCGTTAATTATATGGAACACTATGGCATGGTACGCAACCCTAAAGTTCCTGTTCAACCGAGACACTCATGGAATACTAATAAGCGCATTAGTTCGTGGGCTATGTTTAATCTTACTCGTCACTCTCATCATCATGCGGATGGTAATGTGCCTTATCAGGACTTGCGACCTTATGAAGATGCTCCAATGATGATAAATGGGTATTTGACGACAATTCTTGTGACACTTATTCCTCCATTATGGCATTATTTAATGGTGCCTAAGGTNCTTGCTTGGGATGAAAAATACGCNTCAAAAGAAGANTTGATCTTNGCAAANCAAGCNAATNTAAATTCGGGANTNCCTGCTTTTATCGAAGCAGCCAAAAGGTCAACCTATAACTCATGAAATATTGGNCTGAATTCAGATNGTTGTTTATTNNGCTCGNTAANGTAGTGATTTCACCNACAGTTAATAGCTGTTGGTGAAATATTAGCAAATACGTGTCAAATGAATTTTATATTTGAATACTGATACATTATCAGCGCATTAATTGTTGGCCCGAAGAGAAGTAAATACAGCCAGTGCAATTAACCCAGCAAATATTAGATGTTCAATTTCTAATGTTTCGGTCAAAAACACAGCAGCAAAAAATAGGGTGAAAAACGGCTGTAATAATTGAATCTGACTAATACGTCCAGCGCCCGCTTCAGCCATTGCTTGATACCAAAAACGAAACCCCCACCATTGACTAATAACGGCTAAATACACCAAGCCCAGTATGGGCAGCCAAAACCGGTATTGTGCTTCAGGGTTATTCATTGCCTGAGTAAATTCAATAATAAAAATTTCATCGCCCGCATAATACCCAAAGGAAATTGCGGAAAAGGGTAGGTACAAAACCAATATCCAGCAGATAGTTTGCCAACCGCCAATACTCTTAGCTGCTTTTGCGCCAGCGCTATAGCCCAATCCGCCAAACGCGAGTACTGCTATTAATATACCCAGTGTTTTTAGATCCCAACCAGAATACTGACTGCCATTGATAAAGTAGACGGCTAATAAACCAGCCCCGACTCCTGAAGACAGCCAAAATCTTAGGGNGTATCGTTCACCCATAATTAAGGCCGCACATACGCTGGTGATAATGGGTAACCCAGCGAGAACGATTCCCATATTGGCTGCGGATAAGTTGATTAGGCTATAGCTTAGTAAATATGGAAAACCAATCACAATGCCAGTTCCTGCAAGTACTAGCCAAACTAGGGTCTTTTTATGAGGCAGCGTCCAACCGTTAATATTGATCACGATGAGTGCAAGTAGCCCTGCGAAAGTCGCACGACTGGCCGCAATTAATTCAGGGCTAAATAATGGCAGAGCCATTTTGGTCATCGGTACGGTTAGGGCGAATAATACAACCGCAAAGATCCCTTTCATTACACCAGCAGATGTCGAGATGGGCGTGAAACCTGATGAGGTGGAAATTGAGGTCTGTATTTGCGGGTTCAAATTAGTCATTTTCTTACTCTCTTTAAAATATTTTCTGGCACTCAAATAGTGTGAATCAAATTAAGAAGGGAGAAGAGAAGCAACGCTTTTAATAATTAGCAGTACAGTGGCAATAAAATACCAACTGTACTGCTTTAAATAGAAATAACTGTGCTGTAATGCAGTACAGTTAGGCTGTTAGTATTCTGTAATAGACAGATTTGAAGGAATCGAGAAGATGAGCAGTCATTCTACGCTCTACCGCCAAGTGGCATCGGATGTAGCAAAAGATATTGAGCAAGGGGTTTACCTGGCCGATCAAAAAATTCCGAGCGTGCGTAAACTCAGTAAACAACTGCAGGTCAGTATCTCCACTGTTAACCAAGCTTATGCGCTACTAGAAGATCAGGGGTTGATTCGTGCTAAACCTCAGGCAGGTTATTTTGTTCGTCAAGGTGCAAATGACGAGCCTGTGCCGCCGCCTTTGTCACAAGGGGCTGAGCCAAAGGCAGTAACTAAGATAGATTTAATTAATCACATTCTTGCGTATGCGAATGAAAGAAGCAGTGAGAACCTAGGCAGCGTGAACTTGGGCTGTGCGATTCCTGATTATTCCTTCTTACCTTATCGCTCACTGCAAACGCATATGCAGAAAGTGACACGTTTTGAAATGGAGGAGGTGTTTAATTATCAATTTTCTCCTGGGCTAGAAAGTTTACGTTCACAAATTGCCTTGCGCATGCGTGATGTTGGCTTGCGCTGCCACGCCGATGACATTGTGATTACTCAGGGCTGTTCTGAGGCTTTGCACTTGTGCTTAAGCAGCGCCACTCAGCGTGGGGATATTATCGCCGTGGAGACACCTTGTTATTATGGCTTTTTACAAATGGCGAAGTTGCGCGGATTAAAAGTCATTGAGATCCCTACTGATCCGGCTCATGGCATTAGTATCGAGGCGTTAAAACTGGCATTGGAACAATGGTCGATCAGCGCGATCATACTGACCAGCCGATACAGTAATCCAACGGGCGGTAGTATTAATAGCGAGAAACAAAAGCGTCTAGTTGAACTTGCTCGTCAATTTGATTGCCAAATAATTGAAGATGATATTTATGGTGAAATGCCCATCGACAGTTCGGTATTATCTAAAGGTGGTGAAAGTGGGGAAAAACAAGCGATTAATACTGTCATAAAAACTCACGATACCGATGATCGTGTGATGTACTGCTCTTCGTACTCAAAAACGATTGGTGCGGGATTGCGCATTGGCTGGTGTATTCCCGGAAAAAATAAAAAGGCCGTTATACAAGCGCAAAGGTTCAGCACCATGGCGACGAGTAGCTTGCCACAATTAACTATGGCGTCGTATTTGAAAAATGGCCATTACGATAAACACCTGCGTAGTTTACGACTGATGATTAGTGAAAATATAAAATCATTTTCTCAAACCGTGCAATATTGCTTCCCAAAAGGAACACGATTATCGGTGCCGTCAGGAGGATTTATTTTATGGATTTGTTTGCCCGATAATGTCAGCTCTATTGATTTACTGCATCTGGCGCAAGCGGAATCGATTTGTATTATTCCGGGTGATATTTTTTCGAACAGTGATCAGTTTAGAAATTACATTCGATTAAATTGCGCAGTGCCTTGGAATGATCATGTGCGTGCGGCGTTGATTCGATTAGGAGAAATGACAGAGCAACTGATGCTTAGCTAATTATCTTTTTTAAAGAATGAGTAGAAAGGCATCAGTTGTTTTCTAGGCATATTTTAAAGCGCGATCAAACTCGCACAAATGCTTGGCTTAGGATTTGAGCCAGAAAACAAATCAAAGCGTTGGTTTTTGCTTGTATCTTCGGCATCGGCAGCTTGCTTCAAGCTTGCATCATTTTCCAAATACAGTGGCCCTTTAAAAATCACATCGACTTGGCATTTACCCGCTGAAATGTGGGTTTTATTGGCCAACTCAGACTGATTAACCGCTTGTGCCAAAATACCAAAACCGTGGGCGATATCGCGCTTAAAGCCAAACAACTTAGCCAAATACTTAGAGGTATGAATAGGGTTGTAGTCACCACTGATGCTGGCGTATTTTTTACCGCGATTCTTTGGAACCGACCAAGTCGCCACATCTGACAGCTGATCTAAGCTCGCTAATTCAAAACTGGTTTCAGTAGAAGGATTCTCTTTGCCACCAAATTTTCCTGCCATGAAATAAATACTTAATTCTTCCCATACAACTTCGTCGGCAATTTTCACTTGTGTTGTGAAATCAAACTCAACGCCTTTAGCGGTTAAGCGGAAACCGCCCATTTGAGCATGGATATCCATCTTGTCGCTAATTGAAATGGCTTTATGCTGAGTGATGGTATTTTTTAAATGCACGGCACCTAATAAGCCAATTGGAAATACTTTATGAGACAGCATGTGCATATGCATACCACCTGCCATTACGTGAGGGTAAAGGACAGGTAGGATGTCAGTGAACTCAATATCAAGCGTTTCACAATAATCTTTCAATGCGCCTTGGTCAGCTTGAGCGCCAAACCAGCTCGCATTAATTTCCGGCATTCCGATCTTTGCGTTAAAACCTTTACGGCGTAACAGTAAGGCTTTAGCCATTGCGCTGGCGATGCCAGGTGCTTGGTGAAACTCAAGATTAATTGCTGTCATGACGGGTCCTGAAAGTGTTAAGAAAGTGCTATATAGGTAAGTTTATTCGTTGTTTGAAAGTTTGACTAAAAACAATTAATTGGAGTTCTTAGGGTATGTGCCGGATTTTTCTTCAGCGTTATCTTGGCGATCAAGAGTACCTACATCCAATACAGGGGATGCATCAATGTGCTGTGCATCCATCATTTGAGCAACTCGCTGCAACGACGAGATTATCATCGTTTGTTCCCACTCTTGAAGGTCTGCATATTGGCGTGCGAATTGATCTTGCAAAGGAATTGGCGCACTTTTAAGTGTTTCCATTGCTTCGTTGGTTAAGTGTGCATGTACTTTACGCTTGTCTTCTTTTGAGCGTTCACGATAAACCAAACCACGTTTCTCTAAACGATCAATAATCGTTGTTACTGTTGCTTGGCTCAAACTCATCTCATTGGCAATCTCACCAATAGTCATTTCATCTTGGTTTCGAATAGTTTGCAGCAATAAAATTTGTGGGGCTGTTAATCCCGTCGTTTTGGCAAGATGTTTTGAATGTAAGTCGGTTGCGCGGATTACGCGGCGCAATGCCACTAAGACGGCTTCGATACTGTTCAATTGCTAATCTCTTAAGTTAATTGATCCACTGATTATCAACCTTTCTTACTAATAAATCCATTGGTCTCTATTTAAAAACTTATGAGATCTTGGTCTCATTGATCAAAAACTGAACTGGAAATAAAAAAGTCTTTAGTGTACTATATATAGACATCTAAGTAAGTTCGTGAGGTTGAAGCCATATATTCATCAAAAATGAATGAAATGGTGAAAAATCTTGCAATATTTTCGTAATATTAAACTTAGTGCACTAAAAATTAGAGTTTAGGAGGAGATACTTTAACTTGTCGAATAATATCGAATTACGTATACCAACACTTCGCGATGGCATGGATGTTTACCGCTTAGTCGAGCGCTGCCCACCACTGGATACGAATTCCAGTTACTGCAACATATTACAGTGCGGGCATTTTGCCCAAACGTCGGTCGCCGCAGAAATGAACGGCGAAATAGTCGGTTTTATCTCCGCCTATAAAAAGCCAGAGCAAGAAAACACCTTGTTTGTTTGGCAGGTAGCTGTCGATGAAAAAGCTCGTGGTCTAGGCTTAGCATCAAGCATGTTGATGCACATTTTACAGCGACCTCGATGCCAAAGCGTAAATAGTTTGGAAACAACTATTACTGAAGATAATAAAGGCTCTTGGGCGTTATTTGAACGCCTAGCTAAAACATTATCGACTGACCTAAATTCATCAATTTGGCTCGAAAAACAGAAGCACTTTGATGGTCAGCATGAATCAGAAGCCCTTGTATGTGTTGGGCCATTTACTATTTCACAGGAACAAATTTAATATGAAAATTTTTAAAGAAATCGAATCAGAAGTACAAAGTTATTCACGCTCATTTCCATGCGTATTTAATCGTGCAAAAGATGAGTTTATGTGGGATGAAGACGGTAATAAGTATTTAGACTTTCTAGCCGGTGCAGGCACGCTTAACTACGGCCACAATAACGATTTATTTAAGAAAAGCCTTGTTGAATACATTATGGATGACGGCATCACTCACGGCTTGGATATGCATACCAAAGCTAAGGGTGATTTCCTGAATACCTTTAACGATAAAATCTTGAAGCCTCGTGACATGGAATACATGGTTCAGTTTACAGGACCAACCGGTACTAACGCGGTTGAAGCTGCAATGAAGCTAGCGCGTAACGTAACGGGCCAACAAAACATCGTAACCTTTACTAACGGTTTTCACGGTGTGAGCTTAGGTGCTTTGGCAGCAACGGGTAATTCCCATCACCGTGATGCAGCGGGTGTGAGTTTAAACGGTATTCACCGTATGCCATTTGATGGTTATTTAGGTGATGGTATTGATACCACAGAATATTTAGACAAAGTACTGTCTGATTCTAGTAGTGGTATCAATTCTCCTGCAGCAGTAATGCTTGAGACTGTTCAAGGCGAAGGTGGTGTTAACGCATGCAGTATTGAATGGCTACAGAATTTAGAAAAAGTATGCCGCAAACATGGTTTATTATTAATTATTGATGATATTCAAGCAGGTTGCGGCCGTACAGGTAACTTCTTTAGTTTTGAAGAATCAGGTATCAAACCAGATATCATTACTATGTCTAAGTCATTAAGTGGTTATGGCTTACCGTTTGCGGTTGTATTGATGAAACCAGAGCTAGACCAATGGAAGCCAGGTGAGCACAACGGTACATTCCGCGGTAACAACCTTGCGTTTGTTACNGCNAAGNATGCNATTGATCACTATTGGAGTGACGATAAGTTCAGTAATGAAGTGAAAGCNAAAGGTCNCTATGTAAAAGAACANCTAGATGACATTGTTGCTGAATATGGTGAAGGTAATTTCACNACAAAAGGTTANGGCATGTTCCAAGGGATTAACTGTGTNAATGGTGAAATCGCNGCCAAAATCACAAGTCATGCGTTTAAGAANGGCTTAATTATTGAAACGAGTGGNGCAGATGACCAAATTGTGAAATTGTTTTGCCCACTAACGATTAAGCAAGAAAATCTAGAAAAAGGTATTGATATCATTCGAGCGTCTATTAAAGAGATTTGCTCTAAGGAAGATGCAATCCCAGAAGAGAAGATGTATTTCCAAGACTAATACTTAACATAACGAATTCGTAATCGCTCTGACCGTTCATAAGTGATTAAATGAGTGATTACGATTTGCTGTATTGTTATTTTAGTCAGTAGTTATTATTGAAAGTATTACAAGATTTATAGAGGTATCGCATGATTGTTAGAACTTTAGCTGAAGCCAGTGAAACCAACCGTAAAATCGTTTCACCAGACGGTAACTGGGATAGCACGCGTTTATTGTTAAAAGACGATAATATGGGATTCTCATTTCATATTACCACCATCTTTAAAGGTGCAGATTTTCAGATGCATTATCAGAATCACTTAGAATCTGTGTACTGCATNTCTGGCAAAGGTGAAGTAGAAAGTTTAGAGGACGGTTCAGTTCATCCTATTGAACCTGGCACATTATACATACTGGATAAACACGATAAGCATATCCTTCGTGCAACAGAAGAGATGAAAATGGCATGTGTGTTTAACCCACCGCTAAATGGTAAAGAAGTGCACAATAAAGAAGGCGCTTACGAACTAGAAGCTGATACCATCTAATCATTTCTTAATACGTCTATTTGATTCGCCCTGTTTTTACAATTGACAATAAACTAGGGCGAATTTCTTTAAAATTATTATCGGTTAGATTTAAATATGAGTGATCAGAATATACATACCATCGAAAAAATCGGTGGCACATCAATGTCAGATTACACATCGGTTCGAAATAACATCGTACTGGGTGGCAATCGCAAAACACTTTTTCAACGAGTTTTCGTAGTTTCTGCTTATGGTGGCATCACCGATCTTTTATTAGAGCATAAAAAAAGCGGTCAACCAGGTATTTATGAACTCTTCGCCAATGGCATGGAAGACGATGCTTGGTTGCAAAAATTCGATGACCTAAAGCAAAAGCTTTATGGCATAAACCAAGATCTATTTATTGAAGGTCCGCTATTAGACAGTGCTAATAAATTCTTAGACGAGCGTCTAATGAACGCTAAGCAATGTTTAATGGACTTGCAAAGCTTATGTCAGCATGGGCACTTTGAATTAGAATCTCATCTAGCGACTGTACGTGAAATGCTAGCCAGTATTGGTGAAGCGCACAGTGCTTGGAATACCGCTGAGCTATTGCGTCGTGATGGTGTGAATGCATGTTTTGTCGATTTAACAGGTTGGCGTACCAATAAGCATATCTCTCTTGATGAACGAATTCGCTTAGCATTCGACAATATTGATTTAGAAACTCAACTGCCTATCGTTACCGGTTATGCNCACAGTGANAGTGGCCTAATGTCGTCTTTCGACCGCGGTTACAGTGAAATGACTTTTAGCCGTTTAGCTGTATTAACCGAAGCCAAAGAAGCGGTTATTCACAAAGAATTTCACTTAAGCAGTGCTGATCCTCGCTTAGTTGGCGAAGAAAATGCCGTGCCAATTGGTCGAACTAACTACGATGTAGCCGATCAACTAGCGAGCTTGGGGATGGAAGCAATTCACCCAAAAGCCGCGAAAGGCCTGCGCCAAAATAGTATTCCATTGCGTGTAAAAAATACATTTGAGCCAGAGCACACAGGTACTCTAATTACTGGCGACTACGTTAGTGACTCTCCTTGTGTTGAAATTATTGCGGGCTGTAAGGGTATTTTTGCACTGCAGGTATTTGATCAGGATATGTCNGGNAACTTGCACGAGTATGACAGAGACGTGCTAGCNAATATCACNCGCTTTAAAGCTCATATCGTATCAAAAGATATTAANGCAAATACCATTACTCATTATTTGTCTGCTAGTCTAAAAACAGTAAAACGGATTCGTGCAGCGATTGAGCAGCAGTACCCAACAGCCGAAGTTGATCAGCAAAAAGTTGCGATTGTNTCNGCNATNGGNAGTGATATGAAAATTCCAGGCATTCTAGCGAAAGCNGTGAAAGCCGTGGCATCTAAAACGATCAGTGTACTAGCGTTGCATCAAACCATGCGTCAGGTTGATATGCAGTTTATTGTTAATGAATCTGACTATGAAGAAACCGTTAAAAGTTTGCATGCTTCACTTGTAGAAGTGCATGACCACGGAAAAGCAATATGCCTCGCATCTTAACAAGCGTTACACTTTTTCTTTTTACCGCCTTACTTGGTTTTCANGTAATGGCGGCAGAAGAAGCTGCATCAGAACAAGGAAAACCCTTCGACGTTGATGCATTAGAGGCGCCGCTATATTCGCCTTTTATTGAACGCTACGTGCTTGATGAGTTAAAACAATTACGNATTGAGCAAGCAGCAACTAAGAATGAACTGATTCAACAAATTGTCGATAGAGAGCACAGATCAGTTGATAGAGGTGTTGATTATGCAACCAGCACTATCACCTATTTTTTCTATCTAATTGCAGCAGCATCATCAGTATTGGTTNTTGTTGGCTGGACCTCCATTCGTGAAATGAAAGAGCGCGTTCACTCATTAGCTGATGAAGAAATATCTAGGCTAATTACTGAATACGAAGTTCGACTCGAAACGATGGAATCTTTAATGAAGCAAAAAACGCGTCATATTGAAGAGAACAGAGAAGANATNGANCTNACCCAAGAGCTGCAGTCTCATTGGTTGNGAGCACAGCAAGAACCGTCGCCAGCGAATAAAATATCTATCTATGATGATATTCTTAAACTAAAACCGACAGACTGTGAAGCACTGACCTATAAAGCGGATGCTGTGCTAGAGCTTAATGAGCCTCAGTGGGCCGTAAATTTATGCCACCAAGCATTAAAGATCGATAAAGATAACAGTCATGCATTTTACCAGCTAGCTTGTGCGTATACGGCTATGAGTCAAATAGACGAAGCGATACGCTATTTAAGAGAAGCGCTTTCGCGACGTGACAGTTACCTTGTTGATATTAAAGACGATCCNGCTCTGCAGCCGCTTGTCGAGCACGAGCTATTCAAAGAGCTTGTCGAAACCCTCGAAATCCAATCGTGAAAACATAACCTTTACTCAATTGTCCTAGTTCTCACACTAGGCATTGAGTGAGGTAGCCTTTATGCAATAATAGGCGATACTCTAGAGTCTATTATTGGGTGATCTTGATGAAGAAANCTGATTCAAAACAAAATATTGAAGTGTGGGATTGGTCTATTCGTGTTTTTCACTGGCTATTNCCCNTNCTCATTTTTCTAATGTGGTTCTCACAAGACCAAGATGAAATGGAAAGACACTTTCTGTTCGGGCAGCTGTTATTAGGNCTGCTTGTTTATCGACTCATTTGGGGAGTAATCGGCACCCCTTACGCGCGCTTTAAACACTTTCTATATGGACCTAAAGCCTTTATTAATTATACGAAAAANTTCTTCTCTAGCAGTAANCCTCGTTATTTAAGTCATAACCCCNTNGGCGGNTTGATGGTNTTTGTATTNATGGGNGCGGTAATATTTCAGCTGGTGACAGGGTTATTTACAACCGATGAAATCTTTGTCGAAGGGCCTTTNTACGATACCGTCGCACGATCAATCTCTGCATGGATGACGCGCTGGCACTCGCTATTTTTTGATGGCTTATTAATATTAATTGGATTACACCTAGCTGCAATTGCCTTGTACAAAATTCGCGGTGAAGGCTTAGTGAAAGCTATGATTAGCGGAAAAAAAGAAACTNCAGAAAACGATCAAGATANATTAACCTCAGAAGAAATTGAGAGCTTTCCTTGGCTGCGCTTTGCAATAGCAGTCGCTTTATCAGTACTCCCTGTTATTTGGATTTTCTATTTTGTATAGGCATAAAAAAACCACCTTAAAGGTGGTTTTTTTATTTAACTGGCTAACTACTTAGAACGATAATCTTCATGGCAGCCTTTGCAGCCTTTAAACATAGCGCCGGCAGATTTACGTGCAGCTTTTATATCAAAATCTGGTTCAGCAGAAGCTGTAATTANCTCACCAAGGGCTTTACCAAACGCTTTCCCTTTACCTTGAAAATCTTCCATATTAGTCCAAGCGGCTTCTTTCAANTTAGATTCNTCAACATCACGAGTCGCAGGAAAATAAGTATCGCCTAGCATAGGCGCAACCTTACCAATATTCGTTGCACGCTTATTAATCTCAGCAGCATCAAAAGGAATTTTCCCCTTAATCATGCCACCAATAACACCAGCCTGAGCAGAAAAAATCTGATAAACAGACTGGCGATATTTAACCGCATCTTCAGCATCAAACAAATCTTCAGCTTGAACAGCAACGCTACTAAATAAAGTCAGAGACGCTACAGCAATTGTCTTTTTCAACATAATTAGAACCCTTTTAAGATAATGCTTAAGAAGCAATGAGTTGATGATTAACATTACAATAAAAGAATAGCTTAGGCCAATAGATAATGCGCGGCTGTGATAATTGTAGGTTGCGGTTGTGATTATTGTAGGTTGGCCGTACCAGATGTAGGTTGGTCTTTAGGCCAACAGATTGGAGTAATCCATCAATATATAAACTTAGTGATCTTATTAATTTCACTATTATTAATATGGTCAAAAAACCGATTATCAGGTATAAATATAGCCATTAAGTAATGCATACGGATCGTATCGCTTAATAATTGTATGTTATTTGCACTAGTTACAAGGATTTAACGATAGATGGCTACCGCGAAAGCTTCGATTAACAAAACAAGCAACTTTGAGTTCCTAAAAGAACACGACTCTGTTTTCTTTCAGCTCACCAATAATGCCGAGCGCATTTTTGCCATCGATCCTAATGCCTGTTTAATGAAACTTCGTCAGTTTGGTGAAGCATTAGCGCAAGACTTAGCCACACAAGTGGGCTTAATGCGCACCGAGCGTGAAACTCAATTAGACCTTCTTAACAAACTTCGCTCTAGGCTCGACCTAGACCGTACCGTACAAGACCTATTCCATTTACTACGCACATCAGGCAATCATGCCAACCATGAGTTTGTCACCAGCTACAAAGATGCAATGGATGGAATAAAAGTCGCGCGAGAATTAGCCATCTGGTATCACAGATCATTTGGTAAAAAAGGCGATGCATTCAAGCCCGGTGCATTTGTTCTACCAGAAGACCCCAGTGCTAATTTACGTCAGCTACAAACTGAAATTTCAAAGCTTAAAACCCAACTAGAAGAATCGTCACAATCCGTTGATGAAAATACCGATCTAGTAAAACTAATTAAACAAGAAGCCCAGCAAGCAAAAGAACTCGCAGCGCAGCGTG
>PAOL01000055.1 GCA_002708475.1 Oleispira sp.
TAATATGGGCATAGTAAATTGCGCTTAGTGTAGCGGATGTGAGCGCGGTTACAAAGGGTGGGTTAAAACTCGAAAGAATGCGGTTTTTTATTGGGTGTGATGAAATAATATTCACCTTTTAACTATTAATTGCTGAATCTTGGGCACCATTTAAGACTTTGAATTGTCAAAACAAGCCAAAGCAGGCATAATTTGCGCCCTAATTTTGATGGTGAGGGTTGTTGTGCGTGCCCTCATTGAAATGTATTGTGAAAATGAAAGGTAGACCCATGAGCCAAGATATGACTGATGCCTGCATGCAGGATTGGACAGACCGCGAATCAACCGCTGAAGCGATGATTCCTATGGTTGGTGCTTTGTACCGTAAGAAGAATATTGTTACTTCTGTATACGGTCGCCCAATTATTAATCGTTCTGTTATTGACCTGTTAAAAGCACACCGCTTTGTTCGTCACATGGAAGACCAAGAGCTTTCTGTATTGGATACCTTCCCAGTCGTTAAAGCGATGATGGCGATGGATCTTGATCGTGCTCATATCGACGTGGGTAAGCTTGCGGTTAAATTCCGTAGCGAAGCGAATGGCCGTGATCTTGAAACTTTCTTAAACGAAGAACTAAATGACGTTCTTGGTGAAAGCAGCTCTGCTTCTAAAGAAAACCGTGATGTTGTTCTTTATGGCTTTGGTCGTATCGGTCGTTTATTAGCGCGCATCATGATTGAAAAATCAGGTGGTGGTAATGGCTTACGTTTACGTGCAATTGTTGTTCGTAAAGGTAAAGGTAAAGATCTTGAGAAGCGTGCAAGTTTATTGCGTCGTGATTCTATTCACGGTTCATTCCGCGGTACTATCTCTATTGATGAAGAGAAGAATGCGATTGTTGCTAACGGTAACTACATTCAGATCATCTATTCGAATGCTCCTGAAGAAGTTGATTACACTGAGCATGGTATTGATAACGCATTAGTTATCGATAACACAGGTATCTGGCGTGATCAGGCAGGTCTTGAGCGTCACTTGCAAGCTAAGGGTGCTTCTCGCGTATTGCTAACAGCGCCAGGTAAAGGCGATATCAAAAATATCGTTTATGGCATTAACGATGGNGATATCGATACATCTGATACTGTATTGTCAGCGGCGTCTTGTACTACCAACGCTATTACGCCTGTATTGAAAGTGATTAATGACGAATATGGCATTGTTAATGGCCACGTTGAAACAATTCACTCGTACACTAATGACCAAAACTTGATTGATAACTATCACTCAGGTGATCGTCGTGGTCGTGCTGCGGCATTGAATATGGTTATCACTGAAACGGGTGCTGCTTCTGCAGTGGCTAAAGCACTTCCTATTATGGAAGGCTTGCTAACAGGTAATGCGATTCGTGTTCCTACGCCAAATGTTTCTATGGCAATTTTGTCATTGAACTTGAAGAAAGATATTACGACTGAAGGTGTTAATGCCTATCTTCGTGATGTGTCTTTGCATTCTGAAGTTCAAAAGCAAATTGATTGGGTTAACTCTCCTGAAGTTGTATCTACCGATTTCGTAGGTAACTCTCATGCAGGTATTGTTGATGCTCAAGCGACTATTACTGCTGATAAACGCGTTAATCTATATGTTTGGTATGATAACGAGTTTGGTTATAGCCGTCAGGTTGTGCGTATTGCACAGCAAATGTGTGGTGTTCAATACCCAACATATCCTGCTGCTAAGTAGTAAATTAACCTTGGGTTAATTGAAAATGTTGAAAAAAATGCCGTTGCTTACCCGNAACGGCTTTTTTTTGTCTAAGCTTTGTACAGTAAAGTGCTTCTGTGTCGTGTATTAGGATTAATCAAGGGTTTTAGCAGCATTTAGGTGGAAAAATAGAATTGTCATCTTTATACTTAGCGTGAAATTTTAACTAAATATAATAGGCCAAGTGTTTGTTTCTAAATAAAAAATTATTTCTAGCTGTTTTGTTCGTTTTATAAACAACTGAGAATAGGTTTTTATTGGAAGTAATCGACGGCATATAACTGTGGTTAGGCAAGGCGTATGATCAAAATAAAACAAGGTCTCGACTTACCGATCACTGGTACTCCCGAGCAGCAAATTGGTCAAGGTAACACGGTAACGGAAGTTGCAGTTGTTGGCCCTGATTATGTTGGTATGAAACCAACAATGGCTGTGAAAGAAGGCGATCGAGTCAAAAAAGGTCAGGTTCTTTTTACTGACAAGAAAACGGCTGGCGTTCAATATACTGCTCCTGCGAGCGGTGTAGTGAAAGCAATTAACCGTGGTGACCGACGTGTTTTTCTTTCTGTGGTAGTGGCGGTGGAAGGTAGTGAAGAAATTACTTTTCAAAGTTATCCAGCAGATAAGCTGAGTGATGTTAGCCGTGAAGATGTTCAGGCTAATCTAGTGGCTTCTGGATTGTGGACTGCGCTTCGTACGCGCCCATATTCNAAAGCACCGGCACTTGATTCCGTTCCTGCGTCTATTTTCGTGACAGCGATGGATACTAATCCGTTAGCTGCAGACCCAGTATTGGTTATTGCTGAACAACCTGAAGCGTTTAAATCAGGTTTGCAAATATTAAAGCGTTTAACTGAGGGCAATCTTTATGTATGTAAAGCCCCTGGTGCCAACATCCCTGTAGCGGGTGTTGAAACGACTGAAGAATTCTCTGGCCCACACCCAGCTGGTTTGGCCGGTACTCACATCCATAGTTTGGATGCTGCAAGTGCTGCTAAAACAGTTTGGAGTGTTGGCTATCAAGACGTAATTGCGATTGGCCAGTTATTCACGACAGGTTCTTTGAACTCTGAACGTGTTATTTCTTTGGCGGGTCCAAAAGTTACTAAGCCTCGTTTGGTTCGCACATTGTTGGGCGCTAACTTAACTGAGTTGACTGTTGGCGAATTGGCCGAAGGCGAAAACCGTTTGGTTTCTGGTTCGGTATTCGGTGGTCGTACGGCTGCTGGTGGATTGGCTTTCTTGGGTCGCTTCCATAATCAGGTATCGGTATTGGAAGAAGGGCGTGATCGTCCTCTTTTACATTATCTTCGCCCTGGTTTCGAGCGTTTCTCAGTTTTACCAATTTACATTTCTCGTTTCTTAAACAAAACGTTTAACTTCACCACATCTACCAATGGTAGTGAGCGCGCTATGGTTCCGGTTGGAACGTATGAACGTGTTATGCCTTTGGATGTTTTACCAACACAATTGCTTCGTGCATTGATTGTTGAAGATATGGAAGTGGCTGTTAACTTAGGCGCTTTAGAGTTAGATGAAGAAGATTTGGCATTGTGTACTTATACCTGCCCAGGCAAGTATGAATACGGCCCAATTTTGCGTACTAACTTAACTCGCATCGAACAGGAGGGCTGATAAATGGGTCTACGTTCTATATTAGATAGCGCAGCTCCTCACTTCGAGAAGGGTGGTCGCTTTGAAAAAATGTATCCGCTTTATGAAGCCTTGGATACTGGGTTATATTCTCCACCGAATGTAACTAATAATACGTCTCACGTTCGTGACGGTATTGATCTTAAACGTATCATGATCACAGTTTGGGTTTGTACTTTCCCTGCTATGTTCTTTGGTATGTATAACCTTGGCCTACAAGCCAACTTGGCAATTGCTGGCGACGCGACCTTGATTGAAGGCTGGCGTGAAATGTTGGTTCAATTGTTGGGCGCAGGACATGATGCNGGTAGTATCTGGGACAACATAGTCTTTGGTGCCGCATACTTCTTACCCGTTTATGCAGTGGTTTTCATTGTTGGTGGTTTCTGGGAAGTCTTGTTTGCGACGGTTCGCGGTCACGAAGTTAACGAAGGTTTCTTCGTAACATCTGTGTTATTCGCTTTGATTCTTCCTCCTTCTATTCCTTTATGGCAGGTTGCTTTAGGTATTACCTTTGGTGTTGTTGTTGGTAAAGAGATCTTTGGTGGTACGGGTAAAAACTTCTTAAACCCAGCTCTTACGGGTCGTGCTTTCTTATTCTTTGCTTACCCAGCTCAAATGTCGGGTAACTCTGTATGGACAGCGGCTGATGGCGTTTCGGGTGCAACACCTTTAGGTCTTGCAAACGAAGGCGGTATTCAGAGTATTCTTGATTCTGGAATTACTTGGATGGATGCCTTCATTGGTACAATTCAAGGTTCTATGGGTGAAACATCGACTTTGGCTATCTTAATTGGTGGTGCTGTATTACTGACGATGCGTATTGCTTCTTGGCGTATTGTTGCCGGTGTAATGATCGGTATGATTGTTACGTCTTTGATGTTTAATGCAATTGGTTCTGAAACCAATCCAATGTTTGCTGTTGATTGGACTTGGCATTTAGTGATGGGTGGTTTTGCCTTTGGTATGATCTTTATGGCAACAGATCCTGTTTCTGCTTCAATGACTAACTTTGGTAAGTACTTCTTTGGTGCCTTAATTGGTTTTATGGTTGTGATGATTCGTGTAATCAACCCAGCTTTCCCAGAAGGTATGATGTTGGCAATCTTGTTTGCTAATCTATTCTCACCGCTAATCGACCATTTCGTCGTGCAAGCTAATATTAAACGGAGAATGGCTCGTGGCTAGTAATAACGATTCGATTCAAAAAACACTATTGGTTGCCATTTTATTGTGTTTGTTTTGCTCCATCATTGTTGCAGGTGCAGCGGTTTCTTTAAAACCTTTGCAAGTTGCTAACAAACAGTTGGATAAAAACAAAAACATTTTGGCGGCTGCTGGCCTTCTTGTAGAAGGTGAGTCTATTGAAGAGCAATTCAAGCAGATTACGACGCGTATTGTTAACTTGGAAACAAGTACGTATGCAACGGATGCTGAATTAGCTGAAATCAAAGCGGCGGGTTATAACCCTGAAGCATTCGATCAGAAGAAGTCTGCTAAAGATCCTGCACTTTCTGGAAAACTTGATCCTGCAAAAGATATTGCGAGTATCAGACGTTTAGAGAAGTTTGCTGCGATTTACACGGTTGAAAAAGACGGTGTAGTAGAAACTATGGTCCTTCCAATTCATGGATATGGCTTATGGTCTACCTTGTATGGTTTTGTTGCTCTTGAAGGCGATTTAGAAACTATTGTAGGTCTTGGCTTTTACTCTCATGCTGAAACACCTGGTTTAGGTGGTGAGGTGGATAATCCATCTTGGAAAGCTCAGTGGGTTGGTAAAAAATTATATAACGCACAAGGTGAGTTAGCGATTCAAGTTGTTAAGGGCAAAGCAGCTCCTAACGATGTGAACAGCGTTGATGGCTTATCAGGTGCAACATTGACCAGTCGTGGTGTTTCTAACCTAGTAAACTTTTGGTTAGGTGATGATGCGTTTGGTACTTTCTTGTCGACTGCTAAAGCGGGAGGTGCTTAATGTCTCTTAAATCTGTCATTACTGAACCGGTTTTTTCTCAAAACCCGATCGCAGTACAAATCTTAGGTGTGTGCTCTGCATTAGCAGTAACCACCAGTTTGCAAGTGACGATGGTGATGTGTATTGCATTAACCGCTGTTACGGCTTGTTCTAACTTTGGTATTGCGTTAATTCGTAACCACATTCCAAATAGCATTCGAATCATCGTGCAGATGATTATTATTGCCTCGTTGGTAATCGTGGTAGACCAAATTTTGAAAGCGTATGCTTATGAAATTAGTAAACAACTTTCCGTATTCGTTGGTTTGATTATTACTAACTGTATCGTTATGGGACGCGTAGAAGCGTATGCCATGAAGAATGGTCCTGTAATGAGCTTCTTCGATGGTATCGGTAATGGCCTTGGTTATTCAGTCGTATTGATTGTTGTTGCAACGGTTCGTGAGTTGTTTGGTGCAGGTAACTTGTTTGGTTTTGAAGTATTGCCGCTAATCACTAACGGTGGTTGGTATCAATCAAACGGTCTGCTGTTATTGCCACCAAGTGCTTTCTTTATTATTGGTTTGTTCATCTGGGCACTACGAACCTGGAAGACTGAACAAGTTGAGCAGCCAGATTTCAAAATCTTGCCTAATACAGTTAACTCGGAGCAGCACTAATGGAACATTATATTAGTTTGTTCATTAAAGCCGTATTCGTAGAGAACATGGCATTAGCGTTTTTCTTAGGTATGTGTACCTTCTTGGCCATTTCTAAGAAAATTCAAACCGCTATTGGTCTTGGTATCGCAGTAATCGTTGTTTTGGCGATTACAGTACCGATCAACAATTTGATTTACACCTACGTTTTAAAAGAAGGTGCTTGGGCTTGGATGGGTGCTGAATATGCATCGGTTGATCTAAGCTTTTTGGGTCTATTAACCTACATTGGTGTTATTGCTGCCATCGTTCAAATCTTGGAAATGTTCTTAGATAAGTACGTACCAGCACTTTACAGCGCTTTGGGTGTTTTCTTACCTTTGATTACTGTTAACTGCGCCATTATGGGTGCGTCATTATTCATGGTAGAACGAGATTACAACTTCGCTGAATCAACCGTTTACGGTATTGGTGCTGGTGTGGGTTGGGCATTAGCGATTACTGCACTTGCAGGTATTCGTGAAAAAATGAAATACAGCGACGTTCCAGCAGGACTTCAAGGCTTGGGCATTACCTTCTTTACCGTTGGTTTGATGTCTCTTGGCTTTATGTCGTTCTCTGGCGTCTCATTGTAAGGGAGCAATATTATGGATTTACAAACTTCCACGCTGATGCTCGGCGTTGTGATGTTTACCGTTATCGTATTAGCTCTGGTTGCTGTGATCTTAAGCGCACGTGCCAAGCTGGTAAGTTCCGGTAATGTGAAAATTGAAATCAACGGTGAAAAAACTGTTGAAACTGAAGCGGGCGGTAAGTTGTTGCAAACACTTGCTGCTAACGAAGTATTTTTATCGTCTGCCTGTGGTGGTGGTGGTACTTGTGCTCAGTGTAAATGTATTGTGACTGAGGGTGGTGGCTCTATGCTGCCAACAGAAGAAGCGCATTTTACTAAAGGCGAAGCCCGTGAAGGCTGGCGTTTGTCTTGCCAGGTTCCTGTTAAACAGGACATGGTAGTAGAAGTCCCTGAAGAAGTATTTGGTGTTAAGAAGTGGGAAACGGTTGTTGAATCGAATCCTAACATGGCAACTTTTATTAAAGAGCTGACCTTGCGTCTGCCTGAAGGTGAGGTTGTTGACTTCCGCGCTGGTGGTTATGTTCAACTTGAGTGCCCTCCGTTTGAGATTAATTTCTCTGACTTCGATATTGAAGAGCAATATCGTGGTGACTGGGAACACTTTAAGTTCTTCGATTTGAAGACTGTGTGTACTGAAGATACGATTCGTGCTTATTCCATGGCTAACTACCCAGAAGAGCAGGGCGTTGTGAAGTTCAATATCCGTATTGCAACTCCACCTCCGGGCACAACGGGTATTAACCCAGGTATTATGTCTTCGTACGTCTTCAACTTGAAGCCAGGCGACAAGGTAACTGTATACGGTCCATTCGGTGAATTCTTCGCGAAAGAAACGGATGCAGAAATGGTATTCGTAGGTGGTGGTGCAGGTATGGCCCCAATGCGTTCACATATCTTCGATCAGCTTAAGCGTTTGAAATCAGATCGTAAGATCAGTTTCTGGTACGGTGCCCGTTCTTTGAAAGAATTATTCTATCAAGACGAGTACGATGCACTAGCCGCTGAGTTCCCGAACTTTGAATGGCACGTTGCAATGTCTGATCCGCAACCAGAAGATAACTGGGAAGGTTTAACAGGTTTCATCCACAACGTACTGTTGGAGAATTACCTGAAAGATCACCCAGCTCCTGAAGATTGTGAGTTCTACATGTGTGGACCACCTATCATGAACCAATCGGTTATCGCTATGCTAGAAAGCATGGGTGTTGAACCTGAAAATATCATGTTAGATGACTTTGGTTGATTCTCTGCATTAGAGAATAACCTTGCTCTGGTAACACAGAGCTCAAAAAAAGCCGCATTAGAAGAGATTTTAATGCGGCTTTTTTGTGGATATTATATTGAGTATTCTGCTTAAGTTTTCAGCGTCAACTTGAGAGTGAAAGAGTTTAAGGAATCGTTAAACTTCGTAAACTGTTGTCGCTAAAAGTTGATGTGTTAAAGCTATCGATATAAATTAATATTATTCAACAACCACACAGTATTGCCTTAACTATGTCTCAACTCGAATATAGCAACAATAAGAGTGATTTATTCTGGAGCCTGCAAGACGTTTCAAATAAAAGAGCGGGCCAGATATTAATCAAAACTTTGTGCAAATACATACCTACCTATTCTTCAGGGGCACAGCAAATATATTCGGAAGGTCAATGCGAATTTAGTTCGGTTGATCGTGTTGTTTTTTATCCAAATACTGAAGACTATACAAAAACTTTTAGCCGTATTCCCTCAAACGCGATTAGAACTACCTCGATTCATTTATTTGCACACGCTAAGCAAGGATTGACCTTTCTACAGCAAAAATCAGGTAAGGCTACAGGCAGCTCTACTATTTCAGCTACGTTGAACCAAATCCTTAGCAATATCGATAAAAAAGAAGGGTTTATCCCAATATTGCAAAAATCGAATGTTCAAGATACCTCAGATAAAAGACCTTTACTTAAACTCAGCACGCTTGATGTTAAATCTTTAGAGTCAGAATTTTCAAGTTTTGAAATATCTACGATGTTGAATGAACTTAAGAAAGGATTCATGGATTTAAACGCGCTTTAGCGTTGATTTATAANCGCCGNCTNAANCGATTTNTNTATTCNGTTGGNGTTAATCCTGTTTTCTTTTTGAATAANCGNCGNAATGAACTNGCATCTTCNTANCCAATTTTNTTCATTATNGTATCNATATTAAAATCNCTTTCTTCTAACATCTTTCTTGCNCGNTCNATTCGTACCGATTGCAGNTACGTATTCGGTGGCATNCCNAGTGCGTTATTNAANCGNCNAATNAGGGTTCGTTGTGATACGTTATANTGNANCGCCAANTCTTCAATNCTGAGNGATATNGTGCAGTCTTNTTCTATNTTTGATTGAATGGTTTTAACGACTTCATCCTGNTGAGGCTTAGCTATTCGCATAAGTGANTACGATANNTGNCTATCNCNNCGGTANTCGATCACAAAGGCTTTTGCAGTTTGCATNGCTGTTTCAAANTCNACGTTNCGCTCAATTATGTGNAGNCCTAAATCAAACCAGGCAATACCACCACCTGCGCAAAAAATATTTTCATCACGTGTTATTAACTGATCAGCTTGCAATGTTACTTGCGGAAATCGCTGTTTGAATTCACTTGCAAACCCCCAATGAGTGGTTGCTGATTTACCTTCTAAAATACCTGCTTGTGCTAATAAAAAATTCCCAGTGCAGTTTCCTGCAATTGTCCATCCTGCCTTGTGTGCTTTATTGAGTAAGTCGATCAACTCAGGGTTGTTATCTAGTGTTTGCTGAATTGGGCCGCCAATAGTGGGAACAATAAGGATATTAGTTTCTTTTTTAATAGCCTCATGTGTAACCGATGCTGTGTGATTTAGCTGTGTTGATAGATCGGTGAAGCTGCAGTGCGCTGCCAGCTGAATATTGTTAATACAGCGGATATTTTTCTTTTCATNGCTGGCGAGTTGCACATTGAACGCCATTGCCGTGTCTTCTTGTTGAATGCGGTTCCAAGTCACGCCGGCTAATGCAAATAAATCAATAACCCCAGTAATTGCAGAAGCCAGTGCTTGATCAAACCCTAATACGTATATATTTATCATAAATGACACTTTTGACTCTATTTGTGTCTATATTGACAATTCTAACCTGTGTTGGCAAGTCGGATACTATTGGAATATTTCTCGATAAGAATAAATTGAAGGTGAAACTGTGTCGAATTTAATGAATGCCAAAGATTTAGAGTTTTTATTGTATGACGTTTTTAAGGCAGAGCAGCTTACTGAGCTTCCTTTNTATCAAGATCACGATAAAACAACNTTTGATGGNGTNATTGCTACNGCNGATAAAATTGCAACGGAATACTTCCTTCCGCATAACTCNAAAGCCGATGCNAATGAGCCGCAATTTGATGGTGAATCTGTAACAACGATTCCAGAAGTAAAAGAAGCTTGGCACCATTATTCTCAGTCGGGTTTATTGGCGGCACGCCATAGTTATGATGATGGTGGTATGCAGCTGCCTGCAATCATCAATACAGCGTGTGTGAGTTACTTTATGTCGGCTAACCCGTCGACTTCTGGTTATCCGTTTTTGACCAGTGCTGCGGCGAACTTGATTAATGCGTTTGCTATTGATGAGCATAAGCAAAAGTATTTACCATCGATGTTCAGTGGTCGCTTTTCTGGAACAATGGCAATGACTGAACCTGATGTGGGTTCATCGTTAGGTGACTTAACAACAAAAGCAACACCGCAAGAAGATGGCAGTTATCGCATCAAGGGCCAGAAAATGTACATTTCTGGTGGTGACCAAGACATTACAGAAAATATCGTTCATCTGGTATTGGCGAGAATCGAAGGGGCGCCTCAAGGGGCCAAAGGTATTTCGTTATTTATCGTACCGAAGATACTAACCAATGAAGATGGTTCGCTAGGTGAATCAAATGACGTTAAGTTGGTTGGGTTGTTACATAAAATGGGTTACCGCGGTACGACCAGTACTGTGTTGCAATTTGGTGATACCGATCAATGTCAGGGCTTTTTGATTGGTGAAGCGAATCACGGCTTAAAGTACATGTTCAAAATGATGAACGAGGCGCGTATCGGTGTGGGNACGGGTGCTGCGATGATTGGCTATCGTGGTTATTTAGAATCTCTGGATTATGCCAAGAATCGTCCGCAAGGCCGNTCCGTTGCGAGTAAAGATCCAAACAGCAAACAGCTAAATATTATCGAACATACCGATGTTAAACGTATGTTGTTGGCGCAAAAGTGCTTTGTNGAAGGGTCTTTAGCATTATGTTTGTTGTCCGCTCGTTTGGTTGATGAGTTTGAAGTGGGAGCCGATGCTGATAGTGGTTTGTTATTGGATTTATTAACACCTGTAGTGAAATCTTTCCCGTCTTATTATGGCCCTAAAGCGAATGATTTGGCGATTCAGGTATTGGGTGGCTCAGGCTATACCAAGGATTATCCAGTAGAGCAGTGCTATCGAGATAACCGCTTGAACCCTATTCATGAAGGTACGCATGGGATTCAGTCATTGGATTTATTAGGCCGTAAATTATGGCTTCATAATGGTAAAGGTCAGCAGCTGCTATTGAAAAAAATCCAAACGACTTTGACTTCTGCAAAAGAGAAAGAGCAGCTATCAGGAATGGTTTCTGATTATCAAAGCTATCTCGACTTGTTCATCAAAACTACCATGATTTTAGGTGGAGCATTGCAGAAAGGTGAGGTCGAAAAAGGCCTAGCTAACTCAGCTGTTTACCTCGATATGATGGGCAAAATGGTAGTGGCTTGGTTATGGATTGAAATGGCNGATAAAGCGATTGAGCNNTTTANGGANNCTNCNGATGNCAGNCGATCAGCAGTTCTTAGCCGGAAAACTGCAAGCGGC